>JAEVZQ010000395.1 GCA_023392135.1 Pseudomonadota bacterium
TCGAGTCTCTTTTGGGCAGCTACCTCGCCGGGCGCTATGCGCGCGAGCAGCGCGATACGACGGCAGCGGCGGACTTCTATGCACGCGCGCTGGCTCGCGATCCTGACAACGAGGTGCTCATCGAGCAGACCTTCCTGATGGAGGCGACGGAGGGTGACTGGGCGCGCGCGATCGAGCTCGCCCAGGCGATGGTCGAGCACCATGATTCGCATCGCATGGCCCAGCTCGTGCTCGGCCTCAGCGCATTCAAGTCAGGCAATTACGCGGGTGCCGAGGAGCACTTCAGTGCTGCCGGCTCCGGACCGATCGGCGAGCTCACATCGACGCTGGCGCGGGCCTGGGTGAAGCTCGCCACCGGCGATGTCGATGGGGCGCTTGCTCTTCTGGAGGCCGGCAAGCAGGCCGAGTGGGCGCAGTTCTATATCCGCTATCATCGCGGGCTGATCGCCGATATCGGCCGCCGCCCGGCCGAGGCCGGAAAGGCGTTTGCGCTGGTGTTCAAGATGGACGCGCGCACCCCGCGCACGGCCATGGCGTACGCGCAGCACGCGGCCAAGACTGGGGACCTGAAGTTCGCGAAGCGCATCCTGCGGCAGCACCTCAGCAAGACGCCGGGCGAGGGCCACCCCACCTCACGGAACCTGCTCGACAGGCTGGAAAAAGGCGAGAACGTGCCGCTCCTCGTCAGCACCGTCGAGGATGGGCTCGCAGAAGTTTTCTACGGTCTCGGCGAGGCACTGACGGGCGAGGGCGGCATCAGTATCGGAGCGCTCTACCTTCAGATGGCGCTCTATCTCAAGCCGGACTTCCCGTTCGCGCTGGCTGCGCTGGCGAACGTGTACGAAAGCACGAAGCGCAACGTCGAAGCGATCGCTATCTACGACAAAATCCCTCCGGGCACGGCGCTCGACACCTCGATTGCGATCCGCAAGGCTATCAATCTCAATGCGCTCGATCGGACCGACGAGGCGAAGGCGCTGCTCGACAGGCTGATCGAGAAGAACCCGAGCGACCTGCGTTTGCTGGATGCAATTGGCACCATCATGCGCGGGCGCAAACGCTACGAGGATGCCGTCGCGTACTACACGCGCGCGATCAAGCTCATCAAGAAGCCTGAGGAGCGGCACTGGACCTACTGGTATGCACGCGGCACATCTTACGAGCGGCTCAAGAACTGGCCGGAGGCCGAGGCCGATCTGAAGAAAGCCGCTCGGCTCAGTCCGGAGCAGCCGCTGGTGCTCAACTATCTCGGCTACTCCTGGATCGACCAGAACCGGAACCTGCGCGATGGCCTCAAGCTCATCGAGAAGGCCGTCGCGCTGAAGCCCGACGACGGCTACATCGTCGACAGCGTCGGCTGGGCCCATTACCGGCTCGGCAACTACGACGACGCGGTGCGTTTCCTCGAGCGGGCCGTGGAGCTGAGACCCGAGGACCCGGTGCTGAACGACCATCTCGGTGACGCGTTGTGGCGCGTGGGCCGCGTGCGCGAGGCGCGCTTCCAGTGGCAGCACGCTCTGACGCTCAACCCCGAACCGGAAGAGCTCGTGAAGATCAAGTCGAAGCTGGAGAGCGGCCTGATCGACGAGCCTGTCGCCGGCAGCCCGAAGAAGAACCGGCAGGCGACGCACGAGGAGGCGGGAAAGAGGCGGGCGCAGACGAAGTACGTCCCCGGCGCGCCGGTGCAGTAGGCGCCGGGGGGAGCCAGACAAGTCCGGCGATCATCATGGCCGATATTCCGCGGTCGAAGCGGACCGGTGATACGGTCATCGAGCTGGCCCGCGCCAAGGTTAACCTGACCTTGCGCGTGCTCGGACGGCGTCCGGATGGCTACCACGAGCTCGAAAGCCTCGTCGTTTTTGCCGACGTCGGCGATCTGGTGATGCTCAATGTGGGGTCAGAGCCCAGCGTCACCATGTCGGGCCGGTTTGCCTCGGGAGTGGCCGGCGATAACCTCGCCGCAAAGGCACTGCAGATTGCCGCGGAGGCAGAACCTCGCCTTCAGCTCGGCGCGGTCACGATCGAGAAGAACCTGCCCATCGCAGCAGGGCTGGGTGGCGGGTCCGCAGATGCTTCCGCGACGCTGCGGGCCGTCAGGCGCGCCAACCCGGATTTCGCCCAGACCGTCGACTGGCTCAATCTGGCCGCGCGGCTCGGCGCCGACGTGCCGGTCTGTTTCGGTAACGCTCCGGCGCTCATGTGGGGGGTGGGCGAGAAGCTGCATCGCCTCGACGATCTGCCCTCGCTCCCGGCCGTTCTGGTGACGTCCGATGATCCGGTTCCGGCGGACAAGACACGGGAAGTGTTCCGGCATTTGAGAGCGCCGGCGTTGGAGCCGGCCTGGCGACGGGATCCGGAGCCGCCACCCAGGTCTCCCGACCGGGCAGCATTCATCGCCTATCTGAAAGGCTGCTCGAACGATCTCGCCGGACCGGCGCGGGATCTCATGCCCGCCTGCCGGCAAGTCGAGAAAGCGCTGGCCGCCTGCCCCGGCTGCCGCCTCGTGCGCATGTCAGGTGCAGGGCCGACCACCTTCGGCCTGTTCGATAACATTGCAGCGGCCCGAGCTGCCGCAGCTCGGGTTTCTGACGAGCATGGGGGCTGGTGGGTGAAGTCCGTCATGCTCGGATGAGCGGGGAGGTGTGCGCCGATCGCTCAGGCGGCCAGTGTCGGGCAGGTATTCTGCCCGCGCGCAGCGTGCTACGAATTCGGGCATTGCAATCGGGTCAAAGCCAGGATCGGGGGAATGTGAGCGATGGCGAAACGGCTCCAGGGGAAGGTCGCGTTCTGTACGGCATCGGGTGCCGGCATCGGCCGGGCAACGGCGATCGCATTTGCGCGCGAGGGAGCGCGGGTCATCGCGACAGACATCGACGGCAGCAAGCTCGAAGGGCTGGAGAAGGAGGGTGTCGCCGAATGTCTCGAGCTCGACGTCCGTGACAGCGGGTCGGTCGAGGTTCTGGCGAAGCGGCTCTCGCCCGTCGACATTCTCTTCAACGCTGCCGGTTTCGTCCACCATGGAACAGTGCTCGACTGCACGGACGCGGAGTGGGACTTCGCGTTCGACCTCAACGTTCGCTCCATGCACCGGACCATCCAGGCGTTCCTCCCCGGCATGCTCGAGATTGGCCGCGGCGCGATCGTCAACATCGCTTCCGGCGCTGGCTCCATCCGCGGCGTGCCGAACCGCTACGTCTACGGCGCAACCAAAGCGGCCGTTATCGGCCTGACCAAGTCCATTGCGGTCGACTTCATCCGCAAAGGCATCCGCTGCAACGCCATCTGCCCGGGCACGATTCAGTCGCCATCACTCGACGACCGGATCGCTGCGCTGGGCAAGACCGTCGGTAGCGTTGAAAA
>JAEVZQ010000418.1 GCA_023392135.1 Pseudomonadota bacterium
CCTACAAATGTCCACGCGAGATCGTATTTCTCGATGCCCTACCCCGCACCGCCAACGGGAAGCTGCGCCGGGGCGATCTCAAGATCTGGCGCAAAGCCTGAACCTGCTCACCGGGAATGGCGCGACAGGAGAACCGGCATTGTCAGACGGCCAAAACGATCACCTCATCCGCTGGGCAGTCGTCCTGGCCGGATTGATCGGCGCCGCAGGCATCGCCCTGGCTGCGGCCGCGGCCCATGCTGGCGAGCAGGTGCGGCTCCTGGGTGCAGCTTCTGCCATCTGCCTTGCAAATGCACCGGCCCTGCTCGTTCTGGGTCTCGCCGGGCAACGGCTGCGTTTGAGGGAGCTCTGCGCCGCGCTGCTGGTGCTGGGAACCTTTCTATTTGCGGGTGATGTCGCGCTCCGGGCTTTTGCCGGTCGCGGGCTGTTTCCGATGGCCGCGCCGACCGGTGGATCGATCGTGATCATTGGCTGGCTGCTGCTCGCTTTCGGTGCGCTCCTCACGCAACGCGACAAATAGGCAGCAAAACGGCCTGGCCGCACGGTGCGAACCAGGCCGCATTTTTATCAGAGGCTCCGCGCCCGCCGTTACCGGGTGCCGCTGACGGCCGCGGCAACCTCGGCTGCGAAGTCCTCTTCCTTCTTGTCGATGCCTTCGCCGAGCGCGTAGCGCACGAAGCCGGTGATCTTGACGGGTGCGCCAACCGCGCCGGCTGCTTCCTTCACCGCCTGCTCGACGGTCGACTTGCCATCGATGACGAAGATCTGCTGCATCAGCACGACCTGCTGGAAGAACTCCTTGCGCAGTCGGCCCTCGGCCATCTTGGCCACGATGTCGGCTGGCTTGCCGGACGCGGCAGCCTGCTCCTCGTAGATCTTGCGCTCGCGCTCGATCACCGCCGGGTCCAGATCCTCGACCGTGACTGCCAGCGGCGCGGCTGCAGCGACGTGCATTGCGACCTGGCGGCCGAACGCGTTGAGCTTCGCCTTGTCGCCCGTGCTCTCGAGCGCCACCAGCACGCCCATCTTGCCGAGGCCGTCTGCGACGCGGTTATGAATGTAGTCGACGACCACCCCATCTGGTCCCGTCGCAAGCTCAGACGTGCGGCGCACGCTCATGTTCTCGCCGATGGTGGCGATCATCTCCTTGACGTGCTCATCGACGGAGATGGATTTGCCCGGGAACGGCAGGGCCAGCAGCTTCGAAAGATCACCACCGGCCTGAAGCCCCAGCTTGCTGATCTCGCGCACCATCTCCTGGAACTGCGCATTGCGTGCAACGAAGTCGGTCTCGGAGTTGACCTCGACGAGAGTGCCCTTCGGGCCCTCGACCGCGACCCCGATCAGCCCCTCGGCCGCAACGCGCCCCGACTTCTTTGCCGCCTTCGAAAGACCCTTCTTGCGCAGCCAGTCGACGGACGCCTCGACATCGCCGGCGTTCTCGATCAGCGCCTGCTTGCAGTCCATCATGCCCGCGCCCGTCTTGTCGCGGAGCTCCTTCACCATCGCGGCTGAAATCTGCGTCATCTCACCCTCTCGGGTTGGCAGGCCCGCACCTGGCGCGCCCACGTGTTGCATTGGCAGGCCCTGATGAAGGGCCTGCAGGACGAGTTGGATAGGGCCCTGCTTTGCGGCTGAGCCCTTGCGTCAGGCGGCTGCCGCCTCGACGAACTTCTTGGCCTGAGCGACCCAGCCTTCCTGCTCGATCTGACCCTTGAGCCTCAGCTGCCGGTCGACAGAGCGCACGCCGTCGGCGTCGAGATCGGCGATCTGCCAATAATGGAAAACGCCAAGGTCGTTGAGCCGTTGCTCGATCTTCGGCGTGATCCCGCTGATGCGCTTGAGATCGTCCGGCTCGCCGCGCGGGGCCTCGATGCCCTTGAACTCGGCCGGAATCTGCTCCTCGGGCGGGGTCTCGGCTGCGCCGATGTCCACCCCCGAAGCCGCTTGGCCGCGCTGGATGCCATCGATAGCTGCACGGGCGACCAGATCGCAGTAGAGCGTGATGGCGCGGCCGGCGTCATCGTTGCCCGGAATCGGGAAGTCGATGCCATCCGGATCGCAGTTCGTGTCGACGACCGCCACGATCGGAATGCCGAGCTTCCTCGCTTCCTGAATGGCGATCTGCTCCTTGTTGGTGTCGAGCACGAAGAGCAGATCCGGCGTGCCGCCCATTTCCTTGATACCGCCCAGCGCCTGATTGAGCTTGTCACGCTCGCGGGTGAGGTTCAGCACCTCTTTCTTGGTGCGGCCCTGCGGATCGGCGAGGATGTCCTCGAGCTGGCGGAGACGGCGGATCGACTGCGAGATCGTCTTCCAGTTGGTCAACGTGCCGCCCAGCCAGCGGTGATTGATATAGTACTGCGCGGACCTCTCGGCGGCCTCGGCGATGGCATCCGCAGCCTGCCGCTTCGTGCCGACGAACAGCAGGAGGCCGCCATCGGCGACCGTGTCTGAAATCTTAACCAGCGCCGGATGGAGCAACGGCACCGTCTGGGTCAGGTCGATGATGTGGATCTTGTTGCGGACACCGTAGATGTACGGCCCCATCTTCGGGTTCCAGCGGTGGGCCTGGTGTCCGAAGTGCACGCCAGCCTCGAGCAGCTGGCGCATGTTGTACGTTGGCAGCATGCGTATCTCTCGTTTTCCGGTTACACCTCCGCGGACCGTGAAGCGTTGCCGATCGCATAAGAACGGCGAAACGCACCGGAGCGCCGGACGGGGCTTTCGATCCGCCCAGCGCGATGACCCGCGTGTGGAATAGGGCGGGATTTAGCGGGTGTTCGCCCAAATTGCAAGGCCGGACTTCGGCATGCGACGGAACGGGCTTGCCTGTTTCCACGTTGCCCCGCTGCCATGGCAATGAGCGACAAGGCACATCGACGCGCAGATTTCGGTCAGCGGGCCGCCTCGGTACCCCAACGGGGATCTTTTGCCCTCGGCCTCCTGGTCCTGACCGCAGTCGCGTTGCGCAGGCGATTCGGCGAGCCTGCTTCGGAGGCCGACGGTGGCGCAGCGGCGGCGGGCAAGCAGATGGACGTTCGGCCGGGCCGACCGGACGGGCGTCAGGTTCAGGCGGGCAATTCGGGCGCGCGCGGCGACGAGGCAAATACCCCCACCGAGATTCCGGCTCGGGGCTGGAAAGACGTCATCGTGCGTGTCTATCAGCAAATCCAGCATGACCGGGTGATGCTGATAGCCGCTGGTGTCACCTACTATTCCCTCCTCGCTCTGTTTCCGGCTCTCGCCGCACTCGTCTCGGTCTTCGGACTGGTCGCAGATCCAGCAGCCATCCAGCAACAGCTGTCCAGCATGCAGGGCGTCGTCCCCGAAGGCGCGCTGCAGATCATCGGAAACCAGATCCAGCAATTGCAGTCGCAGGGCGGCGGCACGCTCGGCCTCTACTTCTTCATCGGTCTGGCCATCTCGCTCTGGAGCGCCAATGCCGGCGTCAAGTCGGTGTTCGACGCCCTCAACGTGGTCTACGACGAGCCGGAGCGGCGCAGCTTCGTCCAGTACAATCTCCAAGCGCTGCTGTTCACGCTGGGCGGCATTTTCTTCATCATTCTCGCTGTCGCTGGCATCGTCGTCCTGCCCGCAGTACTCGCGTTCATCGGCCTGCAAAGCATGGCTGGATGGATCATCTCAATTCTGCGCTGGCCGCTGCTTCTCGTCGCCATCCTTGTCGCTCTGGCCCTGCTCTATCGCTACGGACCGAGCCGGGAGCAAGCGGAATGGCGCTGGGTTTCACCTGGCAGCATCTTCACCGCCGTGGTCTGGCTCGCTGGCTCGATCCTGTTCTCCTGGTACGTTTCCAACTTCGGGGCCTACAACAAGACCTACGGCTCGCTCGGCGCCATCATCGGCTTCATGGTCTGGATGTGGCTATCGGCAACGATCGTGCTGGTCGGTGCCGAGATCAACGCCGAATCCGAGTCCCAGACGCGCAAGGATACGACCACCGGCAAGCCCCGCCCCATGGGCGAGCGCGGCGCCAAGGTTGCAGACCGGGTCGCCAGCGGGGCCTGAACGTTTTCACGTCCCTGGCTTCATCCACATCCCTGACTTGCCCGCTCGTGCCGACCGCGTGTTATCACCGGCAGTGATCAATTACTCGGGTGAGTCCATGTGACGGGAGGGGGTGCGATGAACCTTCTGCAGATGCCTGGCGGAATCAGCACGTTCACAGATGCGCTGATGGCGTGGCTGGCTATCGTGCTTCCGAACGTAGCCGTCGCACTCCTGATGCTCGGCGTAGGCTGGGCCGTGGCCGGCTGGGCCGAGCGCGGTGCGGGGCGGTTGCTCGACCGGGCGCGGATCGAGACCACGCTGCGCGGCGTGACGACTGCGGTGGTCCGCTATGCCGTGCTGATCGTCGTCGTCGTGGCGGCCCTCGGGCAACTCGGAATCCAGACGACGAGCGTGCTGGCCGCGCTGGGTGCGATCGGCCTGGCGATCGGCCTGGCATTGCAGGGAACACTCGCCAATATTGCCGCCGGCATCATGCTTTTGTGGCTGAGGCCCTTCCGCGTCGGCGACTACATCGAAGCCGGCAACATCGCTGGGACGGTCAAGGAGGTCGGGCTCTTCGCCTCACAGCTCCAGTCCTGGGACGGCATCTACCAGTTCGTGCCCAATGCGGAGCTGTGGAACAAGCGCATCATCAACTACTCGCGTTTGGAGCAGCGCCTCGTCGACCTGAAATTCTCAATTTCCTATTCCGACGACATAGATCGCGGGCGGGGGGTGTTGCTGTCTCTGGCGCGTGCGGACGACCGCGTCCTCTCGGACCCGGCCCCGGACTGCTTCGTCGACGAGCTTGGCGACAGCGCCGTGGTTCTCGCACTTCGCATATGGACGACCACCGCCAACTACTGGCCCGTGCGCCGTGGACTGATGGAACGCGGAAAAACCGAGCTCGAAGCGGCAGGGCTATCGAGACCCTTCCCGCAACGGGTGGTTCACAAGGCGAGCGGGTGGAGATCGGCCAATGACTCCTAGTCGTCATGCGTCGCGCGTTGTTTTCCCGCGGCGCTGTCCCGACCTGCCACAGCAAACCGACCAAGTCCTCGGCTTTGTGTTGCCAGTATATTGCGCTACACTGGCAACAATCTCGCAATAGAACGATGGGTTGAATGCTCTTCCGGGCCGGAAGAGTTCATTTCCGAACCAAGGCAGATTAAAACATCGGCTACTGACTGGTTACAGAATGATTCTTCGGAAACGGTGGCCTACATTTCCACGACGTCCAGCACGCCTGGCACCGTCGAGAGCGTGCCCTTTACCATCGGGCCAACGTCGTATCGGCCCGGAACGACGAACTCGACTTCACGGCCTTTCTCGTCGAGTTTCAAAACCAGCAGGATTTCACCGCGACCGGGTTTCAGCAGTTCCCGGATGCCGGCGATCTCGTTCCGGCGGTTCAATACGGCACTGCCGCCGATCACCAGCTTCAACCCGCGCTGCACCGCTCCTGCGGCCTTGTCGAGCGACTCGAGGCCTTGGACGCGCATCTTCACCGTGTCGCCTTCACGTTCGGCCTCGACGGTAATCAGGACCGGCGTGCCGGGCTCCAGCAGATCGCGGGACTGGGCGAGCGTGTCGGAGAAGATCACCGCTTCGAACTGCCCCGTTGCGTCGGAGAACATGGCGAAGGCGAACTT
>JAEVZQ010000429.1 GCA_023392135.1 Pseudomonadota bacterium
GGTGATCATGAGCTGGGCGCTGGGGCTCGTCTCGACCGGCGCCGTGCTGCGCTGGGGCATGGGGGCGGAGAGCATCGCCTGGCTGATCGTGTTCCTGCTGCTGCCGGTCTCGTGCGTCTATTATCCGGTTTCGACGCTGCCCGGATGGCTGCAGCCGCTGGCGCTCGCGCTGCCATCGACCTACGTGTTCGAAGGACTGCGCGGGCTCGTCCTCCAGCAGACGTTCCACGGCGACTATATGTTGCGCGCGCTTGTGCTCAACATCGTCTATGTTTCGGGTGCGCTGATGCTTTTCCGGGCCTTGCTCGAGAGCGCACGCCGGAATGGCGCGCTCGTACAGCTGGGCGAGTGATGCGTTCGGGGCCCGCCCGCAACTGATTGGAACAGGAGCACTCGTCGGACATGCGGCTTCGTCTGCTGGCTCTCACCGTTGCAGGATTCGTCGGAGGCGCCGTGGTGGGCCTTGCTGTCGTTCCCGGCGCGCTCGACAGCCTTCAAGCACCCTCTCAAGTGATGTCGGTCGGCAAGGCGACCGTAGGCGGGCCGTTCACGCTGACCGACCACACGGGGCGCCGCGTCACCGACAAGGATTTTCGCGGCAAGTACATGCTGGTCTACTTCGGCTTCACGTACTGTCCGGACGTGTGCCCATCCGGCCTGCAGGTGATGTCAGCCGCCCTCGATCAGCTCGGGGCCAAGGCCGAGAAGATCACGCCAATGTTCATCAGCGTCGATCCGGAGCGCGACACACCCGAGCAGCTCGCACAGTACGTCCCGAGCTTTCATCCGCGCTTGATCGGACTGACCGGCACGCCTGAGGAGATCCAGGCCGTGGCAAAGGCGTATCGCGTCTACTACCGCAAGGTGAAGGACGAAAAGTCGACGGCAGAGTACACGGTCGACCACACGTCGATCATCTATCTGATGGGTCCCGAAGGCGAGTTCATCACGCATTTTACGCATGCGACCCCCGTCGCAACCATGGTAGAAAAACTCGAAAAAGTGTTGTAACTGCTCCCCATCTTCCTTCCGCACCCGAATCGGTGCACACTGGTCAAGGGTGCGGTCGGCAGTGCGACGTTCCGCCTGAGCACGCCTATAGAAGCGAGCCGGGCCAAAGATAACGAGGGACAGACAAATCGGGGGTGCCGGGGTATGCTTTACCACTGGTACGAGCTGGGTCACGCCGCTGTGCGCCCAGCTCGGGTTGCAGCGGATGCGGGCCGGCTGTTTTTCAACAATCCGCTCAATCCGTTGACACATACAGGCTGGGGCCGTCATGCGGCAGCAGCCTGCGAGGTCTTCGAGCGCACGACGCGCCGCTATCACAAGCCCGATGCCCGCATCAGCGATACCAGCGTCGATGGGCAGTCCGTCGCCGTGGCGGAGAAAGTTGTCTGGCAACGCCCTTTTTGCCGGCTGGTGCACTTCGCGCGCGACCTGCCCATCGAGCGTCGCGCCCAGGACCCGCGGGTGCTGCTCGTCGCCCCCATGTCCGGCCACTTCGCGACGCTGCTGCGCGGTACCGTCGAGACGCTTCTGCCCAATCACGAGGTCTACATCACTGACTGGCAGGATGCGCGCGACGTACCCGTCGTTGCCGGCCAGTTCGATCTCGACGATTACGTCGACTACATGCGTGACATGTTCCGCTTCTTCGGCGGCGACGTGCATGTCTTCGCGGTCTGCCAGCCATCAGTTCCGGTGCTCGCCGCAGTGGCACTGATGGAGGAGGACGACGATCCCTCCGTTCCGCTCAGCATGATTCTCGCCGGTGGGCCGATCGATACGCGTGTCAGCCCCACTGCCGTCAACAAGCTGGCCGTCGAGCACGGCACGGACTGGTTCCGAAGGAACGTCATCACCGCTGTCCCCTGGCCACGGCTGGGTTTCGGACGTGAGGTTTATCCGGGATTCCTGCAGCTGACGGGATTCATGACCATGAATCTCGACCGTCACCTGAAGGCGCATAAGGATCTCTTCGATCATCTGGTGCGCGGCGACGGTGACTCAGCGGAGAAACACCGGGAGTTCTATGACGAGTACCTCGCCGTGATGGATCTGACGGCGGAGTTCTACCTGCAGACGGTCGACTCAGTCTTTGTCCGGCACATGTTGCCCAAGGGGGAGATGGTCCATCGCGGACGCAAGGTTGATCCGGCGGCCATCCGGCGCGTCGCACTCATGACCATCGAGGGCGAGAAGGACGACATCACGGGCGTCGGGCAGTGCGCTGCCGCACATGACCTGTGCGTCAACGTTCCGAACGAGAGCAAAGAGCATTTCGTCTGTCCGAAGGTCGGTCATTACGGCATCTTTAACGGCTCGCGCTTCCGTCGTGAGATCGCTCCGCGGATCGCCGAATTCATCATCACCCACGATCAGCGCAGCCGGACGCTCGACGAACTGGCCTACGCCAGCGCAAATGCCGCGACGGAGCTCGCCGGATATCAGAACGATCTGGCCTCGATCGCCTTCACATTTTCACCCGCGAACGACAGCATGCCCGATCCCATGGTGAGCAAGCTCAAAGCTCAGGGGCTGGGAAGCATCGGGCCACGCTACGACTCTGCAGCATCGGACGACGGAGCATTCGCGGCCCCGTATCGGATCATGGCGCTCGCCGGCGGTCTCTTCCTGGAAAGCCTGCTGCGCTGGAATTTCCCGTTGAGCTCTGGCGGGACCAGGGACCGCACGTAGCCGCCTTCGGTAAGTGACGCGTGACCGCCACACTGCGGCCTTTGGTTACTGTGGGCTATGCATTTCTCGTTAGTACTGTGCATCTCCGACTTGTTAGACGGCTTGTAAGAGCAGCACCGAGGTCGGATTAATGAGAAAAAAGCCCCGCTCGACTGGCAAGCGAGCATCGAAGGAGCTTCACCTTCAGGGCATTCCGGCAACCGTCGAAGTCCGACACCATCCCGCCGCGCGCCGGATGACGTTGCGCGTGAGCCGCACGCGCCGCGCGGTCATCGTGACTCTGCCGAGGCAGTGCGATCTCGAACAGGCCGGCCAGTTCGTCTCACGTCATATCGATTGGGTGAAGGCGCGGCTGGGGAGCTTGCCCGACCCCGTTCCGTTCTGCCATGGGGCCGAGATACCGCTGCGGGGTGTGCCGCAC
>JAEVZQ010000456.1 GCA_023392135.1 Pseudomonadota bacterium
GCGCTGTTTCAAGGGCGGCGGCCTGGCCGGCCGTGGGTTTAACCAGCGCCGCGGGGACGACCTGCGGCGCGACCGCGGTGACTGCGAGATTGCGCGCAACCCGGATCTTGAGGCCGGACTTCTCGATTTCGATCTCGCTCAGTCCCGTCTCGACGAGCAGCGCCGCAAGATCGCGGATCATCTGCTGCTCGGAATTGCCGCCCCGGTCTCGTTGGTCTTTCGCCATGCTTGTTGGTTCCGCCATCGTTCGTGTCGTGTCAGCCCGGGTCACCGCTCAGCTCGAGCCTGCCCCTGCTGCTCCAGAATGTCCGCCATCGCCTCCAGTGCGAGCTCATACGTCTTCGGCCCGAAGCCGCAGATCACACCCCGTGCGGCAGGCGAGATGAAGGAGTGATGGCGGAAGCTTTCCCGCCGAAATACGTTGGTCAGGTGCACCTCTATGGCGGGCAACTCTGCCGCACTCAGCGCATCGAGCAGCGCCACCGACGTGTGCGTGTAGGCCCCCGCATTGAGGATGATGCCGCTGGCGGCGTTGCGCGCCTGCTGAATCCAGGTGACCAGCTCGCCTTCGATGTTCGACTGCCGGAAGTCGATCTGCAACCCGAGCTGGCCAGCCCGTGCCTCGGCCCGCCGCTGTACGTCAGCCAGGGTTTCGGCGCCATAGACGGAGGGCTCGCGCAAGCCGAGCATATTCAGATTGGGTCCGTTGAGGACGTAAACGGGCTTTGGCATTGATCTGTCTCAAGGTGTGGTCGCAAGCTGCCGCGCATGGTGCCGGGCCGCGGCTCGGGAGGCTGCGGCCCGTTTATCAGCTTTCCGGCACTCGCGGAAGCGCACGCCGAACCACGCCGAACAATGTTGTTCGCATTCGTCCCGCTCAGCAGACCTGGCAGCCCTCCTTGCGCGCCTCGCCTATGATCTGGCGCAGGCCGTCCAGCGCCAGGAAGCCGACGTTCACCTTGGCATCCACGACGTAGCCCGGTGTACCCTCGATCCCCAAAGCCTGCGCGATCGCCGAGTTCTGCTTGATGGCCGCATCGAACTCGGGCTTGTCCATATCTGCCTTCAGCTTGTCGACGTCGAGCCCGACCTTTTCGGCGATCTGGAACACGTTGTCTTTTGTGACCTGCCGCTCCTTCATGAGCGCCATGTGGAAGTCCAGGTACTTGCCCTGCACCCGCGACGCCATCGCGACCTTGGCCGTGAACGTCGAGTTCTCACCGAAGATGGGGAACTCCTTCAGCACTACCTTCACGTTGGAATCGGACTCGATCAGCTTCGTCAGCTCACCAACGGCGCGTTTGCACCAGGGGCAGTTGTAGTCGAAGAACTCGACCACCGTGATATCGCCGTTGGGATTGCCCATGACGAAGTCCACCGGCGATGCGAAGATCTTGTCCTTGTTCTCGACGATGATGCGCCTGTGCTCGGCAACTTGCATCTCGGCCTGGCGCTTCTCGAGTGCCCGGCCGACCTCCAGGAGCACCTCCGGGTTCTGGACCAGATAATCCTTGACGATGCGCTCGATCGCCTGCTTCTGCTCGGCGGAGAACGGGCCGGACTTGTCCGCCGCTGCTGCAGAACCGGCAGCATCGGCCTGGGCCAGCACCATATTCGCTCCGTTCGAAACGGCGGGAGCACTGCCCAACGCCATAGCGGAGCCGACCGCGAGCAGTGCAATGGCACCAGCCACCGCACCCTTCCGTGTCGTCAGTGCATCAAAGAGCTTGATGAGGCTTTTGGCAGGCATACGAAGTTGTTCCTTGGTTCTGAGTACTATCCATCAACGCGACTTTCACGGCACAGATGCCGCCTAGTGCCCTGATCGCGAAAGATATGCGGCTAGCTCGGAATTTCGCGATCTGAAGAACACTAGCTAAGTTATTGATCCTGGTATGATTCAGATCGAGAACTCCGCCAACGTAGCCATCCGCGAACAATGTAGCGGACCTCTCGATCATCACACTAGAGTTCGCTGCTCGTCCTATAGCTTATGATGTCGTCCATCTTGAGCCAGGCCGGCGATCCTTTGCTCAGGGCGCGCTGGGCACGCTGAGCGAAGTTCTGGGCCTGCTTGACGTTCCCTTCAAGAAAATATGCCTGCGCGATTGACGCATCGGCATCAGCTTGCCTTCCGAGCCGATAGTAAGCGTCAGCGAGCGAGCGATAGGCGCGTGGGTTATCGTCCTCGATGACGGCCTTGCGCAGCAGATCGGCCGCCTCGCCGACCACCTTCGAGTCATTCGAAGCGAGCAGAGCGGAGGCGAGCTCGACCCGGATCAGCGATGAGCCCTTGGATAGCCGCAACGCCTGCCGCAGCGGCGCGATCGCCTCGCGGCTCTTGCCGGAGCGGGTCAGGAAGTCGCCCTTGAGCTCGTAGAAGTATGGATTGTCGGGAACCTCACGGATGAGGGCGTCCACTTCGGCGAGAGCTGCCGGCAAAGCCGTCTGCCCGCCCTGCATGAAGCGGGCGATTGCCCGGGCATATCGGGCGGGAAGCGAGTTGTCCGAACGCGGATAGCGGTTGAAGACCACTTGCGGGCGCTCAAGATAGCCCGCCAGCTTGGCCCGCATCATGTCATGGCGAAGCTGCAGCTGGCTCGAGTCCCGGCTGTTGAAATGCGGGCTTCGCTCGACGAGCTCGCGAAGCCGCGCCAGACGGTCGGTTGCAACCGGGTGACTGCGCACGAACGGGTCCTGATGCGTCGCGGAGATGTACTCCTGCTGAGCGAAACGCTCGAAGGTCTCGAGCATGCCGCGGCCCGATTGGCGCGTCGCATTGAGATAGCGAAGGCCAGCCTGGTCAGCGGCCGCCTCCTGCGAGCGCCGCTCGGCGAGGATGGAGCGCATGATGAGCTCATCGCCAGCGAATACCGCCTCGCCGGCACCCGTCGCGATGGCCACGCCGAGCCCGAGGATACGCACAAGAAGGGCACGCGTTTGGTCGCGCGCAATCCTGGCGCGCAGCGCAGCCATGTGTCCGCCAGCAATGTGCCCGGCCTCGTGCGCGATGACGCCGATGATCTGGTTTGGAGACTCGGACTGCATCAGTGCGCCGGTGTGGACGAATACGTTACGACCATCGAGCACGAATGCGTTGAACATCTCGCTGCGCACGATGCGCACGGCAACGCGGTTCTCTCCGAGCCCCGCCGCCTTGAA
>JAEVZQ010000103.1 GCA_023392135.1 Pseudomonadota bacterium
CGATTATGCCGCCATGGTCACTGATGATCTTGGCGACCAGGGCGAGGCCAAGTCCGGAGCCGCTACGCTTCGTAGTGACGAACGCATCGAACAGGTGAGGCTTGAGCTGGTCCGGCACACCGGCCCCGTTGTCCTCCACCTCGATCATCAGGGGCAGGCTGACCCGGGCGCCGCTGCCGGGGAGCGAAAGCCGGACACCCGGACGGAGGCGGTCGTCAGAATGATGCGCCCGCTTTCGCCGCTTCCTTCGACGGCCTCCACGGCGTTCTTGATGAGATTCAGGAAGGCCTGGATCAGCTTGTCCCGGCTGGCCGGTACAGGCGGCAGGGAGGGATCGTAGCGCGCCACGATCGTAACGTCGCGACCGAAGCCGGTGCTGGCGAGCTGGCAAACGTGATCGAGCACGTCGTGAATGTTGACCGGATCTTTCGCCAGCGGGCGCTCGTCGCCGAATACCTCCATCCGGTCGACCAGATCCCGGATGCGATCCGTCTCGGCACAGATGAGCTGCGCCAGCGACCGGTCCGCAGGGCCAAGGCCAGGCTCGAGCAGCTGGGCAGCGCCGCGGATGCCCGAAAGCGGGTTCTTGATCTCGTGGGCCAGCATCGCCGCCATTCCCGAAACGGATCGCGCGGCAGCTCGATGCGTGAGCTGCCGCTCGATCATCTGCGCCATCGACCGCTGCTGGAGCATCAGGAGGATGAGGGACGGCTGTTCCGGCAGCGGTCCCCCATGGACATCGACGAGCTTCGGCCCGTCGACCCGCGGGATGACCACCTCGACACCGTACTCATTAACGGAGAGGCCCGTGCGGCGGACGTTTTCGACCAGACTCACCAATGGGCAGCCGAATGCCACGAGATCTGCGAGCGTGTGCCGCTTGAGCGTGGCCTGCCCGGCGGAGAAGAACTGCTCCGCAGCCGGATTGGCGTAGATGATACGCTCGCCCTCGGCGAGCGTAAGAATGGGATGCGGGAGCGCGGCAAGCAGCAGGTCGTGCTGAATATGCCGGGGGCCGCCGGTGCTGGATGGAGGGCGCTCTCTCGCAACGCCGCTGCTCATGCCGCAAGCTCCTCCGCCTGGTCGTAGAACGCTGGGAGGCCGCGCAGCACGCGGTCTGCGTCATCGTCCTGGCAGAGCCGAGCCCGCCACCCCTTTACAACGTCCAGGGCGAGCCCGCTCTGCTCCAGGTACCAGCCGATGTGCTTGCGGGCGTTGCGGAGGCCGAGCGAATGTCCGTAGTGGGCGAGCATGCCGGCGACATGCTCCACTGCGATGCAGGCCTGCTTGGCTAGAGCCGGAGCACCGGGATCGGTTCCTGTTTTCAGCGCTGTCGCGATCCTGCCCGGCAGCCACGGTGCGCCGTATGCACCGCGCCCGACCATCACGCCATTTGCGCCCGAGGCATCAAGAGCGCTCCTCGCATCGGCGACACATGAAATATCGCCGTTGACGATCACCGGAACGGAAACAGCGTCCTTCACCCGCCGCACGAAGGCCCAGTCGGCCTGCCCCTTGAAGAACTGGCAGCGGGTCCGCCCGTGCACGGTGATGAGCTGGATGCCCACTGCCACGGCCATACGGGCGAGCTCCGGCGCGTTGAGATCACGATGGTCCCAGCCCATGCGCATCTTCAGCGTGACCGGCACCGTCACACTCTTCACCACTGCCTCGATCAGTGACAGCGCGTGCACGGGATCGCGCATCAGCGCCGAGCCTGAAAGCTTGCCCGTGACCTGACGGGCGGGGCAGCCCATGTTGATGTCGATGATGTCGGCGCCGAGGTCCTCGGCGATCCTCGCGCCCTCGGCCATCCAGCGTGCCTCGCGACCGGCGAGCTGGATCACGAACGGAGAGATCCCATCCCCCACGGCTCTACGAAGGACGTCCGGTCTCTGGCGGGCCAGCTCCTCGCTGGCGATCATCTCGGAAGCGACGAGGCCGGCACCAAGCTGTTGTGCGAGCCTGCGAAACGGAAGATCCGTGACGCCGGACATGGGGGCCAGCAGCACGCCATTGGTCAGTTCACGAGACCCGACCATCAGTTGACTTTGGAGCGGCTGCGCGGATCTCATGCCTACTATTTCATCATATTTAATTGATGCCGTACAATTGTGCAGAGTAAGGCAGAGCCTTGCCATTCGCAACCGCGAACTGCGAACCCCTTACTGAGATTGCGCTCACGGCATCGGACGGCTAAGGCATCACGGCCGAGGGGAGACGCGATGCTGCCGCAAAGCCAGAGGTGAAGAGTGCAGGTATCCGTGCTGATCGTCGCTGCGGGCCGCGGCACGCGGGCTGCCGGCTCTGCCTTGCCGAAGCAGTACCGGCAGCTCGGAGGCAAGCCGGTCCTGACACATGCAATCGAGGCCTTCGCCAGTCATCCGGCGGTCAATGCCATACAAGTCGTCATTCATTCTGACGATCGCGCGCTTTACGACGCGTGTTGCGCCGGCCTTCATGCGCCGCTTCGCGAGCCGATCAGCGGCGGCGCGATGCGCCAGGACTCCGTGCGCGCCGGATTGCAGGCCCTTGCCGCGCTCGATCCGGATGCGGTCCTCATCCACGATGCTGCCCGCCCGCTGATCGAGGCGGACCTGATCGACCGCGTGCTCGCGGCGCTCTTAGAGGATGACGGGGCGATCGCCGCATTGCCCGTGAACGACACGCTGAAGCGCTCTGGCCCGAACGGAATCATCGTGGAGACCGTCTCACGCGAAGGCCTCTGGCGGGCACAGACCCCGCAAGGCTTTCGGTTCGCCAGCATTCTTGCAGCCCACGAAGCCGTGCATTCCCAGGGCCGATCGGATTTCACTGATGACGCCGCAATTGCGGAATGGGCAGGCCTGAGGGTCGCGCTTGTCCCCGGCAGCGCGCGCAACATCAAGCTCACCGACGAGGAGGACTTCGCCTTGGCAGAGTGTCTGATCGCGCCCGCCGGACAGCTTGAATACCGGGCCGGCACAGGGTTCGACGTTCACCGCTTCTGTGAGGGCGATCACGTCTGGCTATGCGGTGTCCGGATCGCCCATGACAAAGGCCTTACGGGTCACTCGGACGCAGACGTCGGCCTGCACGCTCTGACCGATGCGATCCTCGGAGCCATCGCTGACGGCGATATCGGCCAGCACTTTCCCCCGACCGATCCGAAGTGGGCGGGCGCGGCCTCCCACATCTTTCTCCGCTATGCCGCGCGCCGGGTGACCGAGCGTGGTGGCAGGATATCGAATGTCGACGTGACATTGCTCTGTGAGGCGCCCAAGATTTCGCCTCACCGCGAGGCGATGCGCACGACGATCGCCGAAATTCTAGACATTGCCGTCGAACGCGTCGGCGTGAAAGCAACGACCACGGAAGGGCTCGGTTTCACAGGCCGCCGGGAAGGTATTTCTGCCATGGCCAGCGCCACGGTGCTGCTGCCTCCATGCAACCATTCTGCCTGAATCGTCGGACGTGAGAGCAACTTACCTTGCCTCAGCGGGAAGAATCGCTGATCAAGGACAGAGCGTTGTATCTCCACTGGCCAAGCCAGGAGCTTCCGATGAACATCATGACCCAGGAGCCGGACTCCGCCGCGGCCGAGCTTACGAATATCGCGGAGACGACAGCCTCGAGCTGCATTGCGACGCGTGTGCGCCAGCTCAGTCGTATCATCACGCGCGTCTACGATGACGCCATGCGCCCGCTCGGCATCACTGCAGCCCAGTTCACGCTTCTCACACAGCTCGCTCAGCAGGACGGTATCACGGCGGTCGAGATCGGCTTCACGCTCGACATCGAGAAGTCGACCCTATCACGCAACCTGAAGCGGCTGCTGGCGCTCAACCTGATCATCATGGATCCGCCGGCGGGACGGCGTGGTCGCGGCCTGCATCTGACCGAAAAAGGCCGGCGGGTGATCAAGGAAGCCTATCCTGTCTGGCTTTCCGCCCAGCAACGCGCTGTCAGCGTAATGGGGCCTGAGAGTCGGTCCACGCTCGACACGCTTCTCCATCAGGCCGAAAAGCTGGCAGTCGTATAGGGCTGGTTTTCAGCCGGTTGAGAGGTTAGCCTTCGCGCCAGATTGCCAGATGGCATCATCTCGCGCGGAGGTTTCATGTTTCCTGCGGATCTCGTCGACGACGCGCGACAGGTTATTGATCTCCTGCGCGATCATAAGTTGATGCTGGCCACGGCCGAGAGCTGCACGGGTGGCCTCATTGCCGGATTGCTGACAGAAATCCCCGGCTCCTCGGACGTCGTTGAGCGCGGGTACGTGACTTATTCCAATGCCGCCAAGGCATCCTGCCTCGGGATCGAACCTCAACTGATCGCGACCCATGGCGCCGTGAGTGAGGAGGTCGCTCGTGCGATGGCTTCAGGCGCGCTGGCCCATTCGGAAGCGGACATCGCCGTATCCGTGACCGGGGTGGCAGGTCCGGGCGGAGGGTCGGCCGAAAAGCCGGTCGGGCTCGTGCACTTCGGCGCCGCCCGGAAGGGCCAGCCGGTGCTGCATCTGGAGAAAAGGTTCGGCGATCTCGGGCGCTCGGCCATCCGGCTCGAAAGCGTACGGACGGCACTGGATCTGGTGAAAGCTGCCGTCAGGCTCGATTGAAGGCGGTTCCCTCGTCCCCGTAGATCTCGTCGGCGCGGGCCTCGAACGCATCTGCGAATTTGCGGAAGGCCCTGTCGAACAGAGCGCCCATCATCATGCCGAGCGCCATCGACCGGAACTCGTAGGTGATGGAGAAGCCCACCTTGCATCCTTCCGGATGCGGCTGGAAGCTCCACGTGTTTTCGAGATGCCGGAACGGGCCGTTGACGTAATTGACGAGGATCTGCTTCTTCCCCCGATCGAGCCGCACGCGTGTCGTGAACGACTCGTTTATCGGGCCGTAGCCGACGGTCATCGTCGCGAGGATCTCCTCGGTGCCGTCCTGCTTCAAACCGCGCGAATGCAGCACGAGCTTTTCACAGAGCGGCAGGAACTCCGGATAGCGCTCTACATCCGAGACCAGCTCGAACATCGCCCGCGGCGAATGCTTCACGATACGTTGCGTGCGGTATGATGGCATCTCAGAATCTGTAGCGAACCACTCGTTGCAGGATATCGCGAGTCCCTGCGCCTGCAGCATTGCGGCCAATCACCACGCGCGGGACGAAATGTATCAGACGGGCGGTGCTCACCCGACACGGCCCATGGTGGAAAGGCGAGCGGCCCGGAGCCGGGCGAAGTCGTCGCCCGCGTGGTAGGACGAGCGCGTCAGCGGGCTGGCGGAGACCAGCAGGAAGCCCTTAGCATAGGCGATACGCTCGTAGGACTTGAATTCCTCCGGCGTCACGAAGCCTTTCACCTCGGCATGCTTACGCGTCGGCTGGAGGTATTGGCCGATGGTGAGGAAATCGACCTCGGCGGTCCGCAGGTCATCCATGAGCTGCAGCACCTCCTCCCGCTTCTCACCGAGACCGACCATGATGCCGGATTTCGTGAACATGGTCGGGTCGAGCTCCTTCACGCGCTGCAGCAGCCGGAGCGAATGGAAGTAGCGCGCGCCCGGGCGGATTTGCAGATAGAGCCCAGGCACGGTCTCCAGGTTGTGATTGAAGACGTCGGGCTTCGCCTCGACAACCACCTCCAGCGCTCCATCCTTGCGCAGGAAGTCGGGCGTCAGCACCTCGATCGTGGTGCCAGGTGTGTGCTCGCGGATGCAGCGGATGACGGCGGCGAAATGTGCCGCACCACCGTCGGCGAGATCGTCCCGGTCAACCGAGGTGATGACCACGTGCTCGAGCCCGAGCTTTGCCACCGCCTCCGCGACGTTGGCAGGCTCCTGGGGGTCGAGCGGCTTCGGCAGCCCGGTGCGGACATTGCAGAAGGCGCAGGCCCGCGTGCACGTGTCGCCCATGATCATCATGGTCGCGTGCTTCTTCGACCAGCATTCGCCGATGTTGGGGCAACCGGCTTCCTCGCAGACGGTATGCAGCCCATGCTCACGGACGATGCTTTTCGTCTCGTTATAGGTGGGTGAGCCCGGTGCCTTGACTCGAATCCACTCCGGCTTGCGCAGCAC
>JAEVZQ010000053.1 GCA_023392135.1 Pseudomonadota bacterium
TTTCTGCAGTGTTGCCCCTGGGCTGCGTCGTCAGTGCTTTGCCCTTGATGTCTTTCACGGAGCTGATGCCAGCGTCTGCGGGCACGACGACTTGGAAGTACTGCGGGTAGAGCGTGGCAACGTTGCAAACCTTCTTGTGGGGCTCCTTGAACGGCGGGTTGCCCCTGATCGCGTCCGCAGTCGTGATGGTATTGCCGAATCCGACCTCGGCCTTGTCAGTCTCGATGGCCCGCACGTTGGCGACACCGGCGCCCGGAAGCGACTGAACCTGCAGGTCGGGTATCGTCTTCTCCCAAATATCCTTGAGCTGTCCACCAAGCGGTATCCAGCTCCCACCCTGCGGACCGGTCATGAGGCGCACCTGATCCGCCTCCGCCGCGCCGCCTGTGAGGGCGAAGGCTGCACCTGCTGCGACCAGCGCATACCTTAGTTTCTTCAACATCCCGGGCTTCCTTTCATGTTTTCTGGTTGACTCGAAAAGCGGCACAGCCTTGCTCAAGCGGCCTCGCGACAAACGTCCTGGTCATACGCGAAGAGCGCCTGCGCTGCTTCAGCGACGCGCGTTCGATCCGCCGGCTCGAGGTTGTCCATGCCGGGCAGCATTGGACCTGTATCTGCGATGCCGGCTGCAGTCACCGCGTCGTGCAGCACGCGGATGGGATTGATTCCGTCGCGCAGATCTTCGAGCGGAAGAAAGGCCTGGCGGACTTTCTCCGCAGTTTCGTAATCCTTGTTCTTGAGCAGAGAAAGGAGCTGCAGCGAGGCTCGCGGCGCGATGCATCCCGAGCCCGTCGTGAATGATGGCAGACCGAAGTGGCGCATATGTGCGATGGCCGGGCGCTCGCCGATACCACTGGCGACGATCGAGCGGTCGACCTTGTCGAGAATGGCCCGCAGGAAGTCGTCCTGGGCAGGGTCGGCGCGAACGACGGCATACTTCACTGACACGATGAGCCCGTCGTCCACGAGCTTCGCGATGAGCTCCGGAGTGAGCGTGCGATCATCCTTTACGTAGAGGACGATGGCCTTGCCCAAAGCTTCGGCGAAAAGGCGGATCCCGCGCGCAACACCGGTCGGAACGGACGGTCCTGTGACCGGGAGCACCATGACCGCAGGGAACGGCCGCGACTTCAGAATCGGCGCCTGGTCTCGCAGCTTGCCGAAGTCCGGACCAGCAGACGGCAGCAGCCATGTGTCCGGCCCGACGCTTTCGGCCAGAAAATCCAGGATCTCGGCATACTCGCCGATGCTGGCATTGAAAAAGTTCGCGTTGCCTCCGTACATCAGGGAACGGACTCCGGCCGATTCCAGATGCTTGATGATAGCAAGATTGGCTGGCCGGTTCAGCCGCAACACGCCATCCCGCGCGAGCGGCGGAACGGCAATGACGGACCGCGCGATATCCACCGATGTGACGGGCGTCGTCTTCATCCTGGGTTCCTCCGATGCACCGCGATCGTTACCCCCGCGGCCCCTTGCCAATTTGTTGCGGCAACGGTTCAGGAACTCAGGCCCAAAGTCAAGTATCGACCGTTCCGGTTCTGCAAATGAAAAGAGCGGACTGCGGATGCGCCAGGATCAGCGGAACCTTGCATTGATGCTGTCGAGCCTGGCCGAGCCCGGGCAGAGATCCGCCATCTGGATGGCGTTCAAAGGCGCCTCCGACGTGTGCAGAACATCGTGCAGATCGCACTGGTCCTCATTGATGTAGAGCAGGCCGGTCGCCACCTCGCCTTGTGAGGCGCGTTTGCGAATGGTCATGAGTGCGGCGTCGGCATCACGCGCGTCGTGCATCTGGTCCAGTTTGTGCAGCATCAGGCGCGAGCCGTCGTGCAAGGTGACCGAGGTGGTCGTGCCCTCATCGTAATCGGCCGTTATCTCGGTCTCCTCCGGGATGAAATCGAGCTTGTCGATAGCCTCGTTGTGCGCGCGCACGTACTCGTAGCTCTTGGTCGAGGCCGGATGATTGTTGAACGTCACACAGGGGCTGATGACGTCGAGGAAAGCGAAGCCGCGATAGCTGATCGCAGCCTGGATCAGCGGTATGAGCTGACGCTTGTCGCCGGAGAACGAGCGGGCGACGAACCCGGCGCCCAATTGGATCGCCATCTGGCACAGGTCGATCGGGTCGAAGGGGTTTGGCTCGCCCTTCTTCGATGGTGATGTCTTATCGTTGGTCGCTGAGAACTGGCCCTTCGTCAGCCCGTAGCAGCCGTTGTTCATGACGATGTAGACCATGTTCAGCCGCCGCCGGACGATGTGGGCGAACTGGCCGAGGCCGATCGAGGCCGTGTCGCCGTCGCCCGAGACGCCGATATAGACGAGATCCCGGTTGGCCAGATTCGCCCCCGTCGTCACGGACGGCATGCGGCCGTGCACGCTGTTGAACCCGTGGCTGCGGCCCAGGAAATAGGTTGGTGCCTTGGAGGAGCAACCGATCCCGGAGATCTTGGCGATCCGGTGCGCCGGCAGGTCGAGCTCGAAGCACGCCTCGATGATGGCCGCCGTGATGGAATCGTGGCCGCAGCCTGCGCAAAGGGTCGACATCGCGCCTTCGTAGTCGCGATGCGTGAGCCCGAGGGCATTCTTCTTGAGCGCCGGGTGATAGGCGACGGGCTTCTGGATGTAGCTCATCTCAAATCCTCACTCGGCCGCGACCTTGATCGGACCCATGCTGGTCCGGATCGACTTGCGGACGAAATCCGCCGTCAGGGGCATGCCGTCGAAATTGGTTGCAGCAACGAGCTTCTCGCCGTCGATGCCCGCTTCGAGCATCAGCAGCGAGCGCATCTGTGCATCCCGGTTCTGCTCGACCACGAACACGCGGTCGTGCGCCTCGCAGAACGCCTTCACCTCGGCGGAGAACGGAAAAGCCTTGAGCCGCATGGAATTGACGCGAATGCCTTCCGCCTCGAGCTCGTCCAGGGCTTCCAGCACCGCCGGCCGGGTCGAGCCGAAATAGATCACGCCGATCCGGCTGCGTGGATCGCGGGTGGTGATTTCGGGCTTGGGCACAAGGGCCGCCGCCGTTTTAAACTTCCGCTCGATACGGAGCATGTTCTCCGCATTGATGCGGCCGTCCTCCGTATAACGCGCAAAGGGATCGTGCGACGTACCGCGGGTGAAAAAAGCGCCTTTCGTCGGATGCGTGCCAGGCAGCGTGCGGTACGGGATGCCGTCGCCATCGACATCACGATAGCGGCCCCACTCCTCGGCAGCATCGAGTCCTGCTGCGTCGAGCACCTTGCCGCGATCGTGCTGGTAGGCGTCGTCCCAAGCGAAGGGCTCGGTCATCCAGTCGTTCATGCCTATGTCGAGGTCACTCAACACCATGACGGGCGTCTGCAGCCGTTCGGCGAGATCGAACGCCGTGGGGCCGAGCGTGAAGCACTCGTTGGGATCGGAAGGGAACAGCAGGACATGCTTGGTGTCGCCATGGGAGGCATAGGCGCAGGCCATGACATCGGACTGCTGGGTGCGCGTCGGCATGCCGGTCGAGGGGCCGCCACGCTGGATGTTGAACAGAACCACCGGGATTTCGGCGAAATAGGCGAGCCCCAGGAACTCGCTCATGAGCGAAATGCCCGGCCCGGAGGTGGCTGTGAATGAGCGCGCGCCATTCCAGCCGGCGCCGATCGCCATGCCGATGGCGGCCAATTCGTCCTCGGCCTGGACGACGGCGCCGAGCACCTTGCCATCCTTGTCGGTGCGCAGCCGCTTCAGGTAGCCCTCGAAGGCTTCCGCCACCGATGTCGAGGGCGTGATCGGATACCACGAGCAGACCGTCGCACCGGCGTAGATCGCGCCCAGCGCAGCCGCATTGTTGCCCGTCACCATGATCTTGCCGCACGCGCCTTCCGCCTTCCGGACACGGATCGGGAGCGGGCATTGGAAGTTGGCGAGCGCATAATCACGCCCGAGTGCGACCGCCTCGAGGTTGGCGGAAACGAGCTTTTCCTTGCTGCGAAGCTGGTCCGCGATGACGCCCTCGACGACCTCCATGTCCATATCGAGCAGCGCGGTCAGGGCACCGACATAGACCATATTCTTGAAAAGCTGCCGCTGGCGCGGATCCGTCCACTTCTTCGCGCACATTGCCGCGATCGGGATCGGCAGCACGTGGATGTCCTCGCGCGGCCACTGTCGCGGCATGGTGGAGTCGTAGAGCAACCAGCCACCGGGGACGACCTCCGCCAGATCCTCCTTATATGTCTGCGGATTGATTGCGATCATCAGGTCGATGCCGTCGCGGCGGGCGAGGTGGCCCTTCTCGCTGACGCGCACCTCGTACCAGGTCGGCAGGCCCTGAATGTTCGATGGGAAGATGTTCTTGGGACTGACCGGCACGCCCATCCGGAAGATGGTCTTGGCGAACATCGTGTTCGCGCTCGCCGAGCCGGAGCCGTTCACGGTCGCGAACTTGCAGACGAAATCATTGACCCCGCTCATGGCTTAAGCCCTGCCATCATCGAATGTAAGCGTTATGATGAGCGAGGCAGGCGGATGAGGCCTGCGCTTCCACGTAAGTAAATTTCTGCATATCCCATGCTCCCGTCGGGCAACGCTCCGCGCATAGCCCACAATGAACGCAGACGTCCTCGTCCTTGACCATGACGCGGCCGGTCTTGAGGGTGTCTGAAACGTAAAGATCCTGATTCATATTCCGGGCCGGTACGCGCAGGCTCTCCCTAAGCTCCGGTTCCTCGGCGTTCTCGATGAAGTTGATGCAGTCGACCGGGCAGATGTCCATGCAGGCATCGCACTCGATACATAGTGAGCGCGTGAACACCGTCTGCACGTCGCAATTCAGGCAGCGCTCGACCTCCTTGGCGGCGAGCTTGTCGTCATAGCCAAGCTCGACCTCGACCTTGAGGTTGCGGAGAGAGGTCGCCTTGTCCGCATGAGGAACGGCCACGCGCCGCTCCGGGATGTAGGCGTTCGAGTACGACCACTCGTGAATACCCATCTTCTGGCTGACGAGCGTCGAGCCGGGCGCAGGCCGTTCGGTGAGCGGTCTACCCTGGCAATAGGCATCGATCGAGATCGCCGCCTGATGGCCATGGGCCACGGCCCATATGATGTTCTCCGGACCCCACGCCGCGTCGCCGCCAAAAAACACGCCCGGGCGGGTCGACATCATTGTCGTGCGGTCGACCGCCGGCATGTGCCACTTGTCGAGCTCGATCCCGATATCCTGCTCGATCCAGGGGAAGGCGTTCTCCTGACCGATGGCCATCAGGACGTCATCGCACGGGATCACGACTTCCTCGCCCGTTGGGATCAGCTTACGGCGG
>JAEVZQ010000120.1 GCA_023392135.1 Pseudomonadota bacterium
AGCCGGTTCCAGAGCAGCCCACGAAAGCCGAGCCGCCCAAGACCGTCGAGGAGCTGGCGCGGCGCACGGCCTCAGCTTCGAAAGAGAAGCTCGAGAAGACCGGCAACTCGGTCGGCAAGGCCTTCAAAAAGGGCCTTGGTTGCATCGCCTCGCTGTTCCAGGACTGCTGATTTACGTGAGAAATGCGCGCTGACCGGCTCTCGTGAGCGCGCTCCTGCACTCACGCCCTGGAAATTGAACGGTTGTCAGTTCGGGCGATCGCATGTCAGAAATGTGCAATCGGCTGGCGCACGTGAGCCGCCGGTGAGCCTGATTCGCAGTGGGAAGAGCGCCAACTCGGGCGTTCAGGCTCGGTTCAGACGCAATACGACCATGGTTGCGTCAAGGTTTCGATGGGGTAAAGTGTCGGGCCATTTCGGCGTCGAGCAACGGCCCGCGTGGTCCTCGAGGGTAGAGTCGTCGCCTGGGTGGGGATTTCATGGGGTGGAGGTCTGCTGCGCTCGCTGCTGCTGCGCTGGCCATTTCCGGATGCGCTCAGGAGCGTGGGACGGCAGTCTTCGGCTACCAGGCCACACGTCCTTCCGAGGTGATCGAGCTCAGCCCTGAGATGGAATCCCAGCTCCGTAAAAAGACGCTGGCGAGCAAGGTGCTCGCGGCCATAGCGCTGGAGCGTGTGACTGGCCGCAAGCCCGATCCGTCGCGCCTGACGGAGCTGAACTAGATCATTTCCAATATGGAAGAAAGCACGCTAGTCCAACTCGCGCCCTGTCACCCTCTCCCCGGCGGGGAGAGGGTCGGGGTAGGGGGTTCCGCCAGTGGCAACTGTTGCAACCCCTCACCCGGCCCTTCGAGCCGACCTCTCCCCATAGGAGAGGTGAAGGGAGTGACCGCTGCTGCCGTTCCCGTTTCCACTAATTTGGAAAAGCTATGAGAGCGGGTCGGGTCTAACCCCGCTTGCGCGCCCGCTGCCCGAACAGGATCTTCTGCGCGTCCTTATCTGTGGCGAGACTCCAATTCTCGCGCTCCTCGGCGCCAACCTTTACGGCCCGCTCGACCGCCGGGCGATCGTGGATGCGCTTGAACCAGGCTTCCAGGTTCGGGAACTCGGCCAAGTCCTGGCCCTGCCCCTTGTATCCCCTCACCCACGGATAGCTCGCCATGTCTGCGATCGAGTACTCTCCAGCCAGGTACTCCCGGTCCGCGAGCCGAGTGTCCATTACCCCATAGAGCCTGTTGACCTCGTTCACATACCGGTCGATGGCGTAGGGGATCTTCTCCTGGGCGTAGTTGCGGAAGTGGTGACACTGGCCCGCCATGGGTCCAAGTCCCCCCATCTGCCAGAACAACCACTGCTCGACCTCCACCCGGACGCGCTCGTCGGCGGGATAAAACTTGCCTGACTTGCGGCCGAGGTACTGCAGAATCGCGCCGGACTCGAAGACGGAGATCGGCTCACCGCCGGGGCCATCCGGATCGACGATCGCGGGCATCCGGTTATTCGGTGAAATCGCCAGGAACGAGGGCGCGAACTGATCGCCGCGCATGATGTTGATGTACTTCACCTCGTAGGGCAGCCCGCACTCCTCGAGCATGATTGTGATCTTGTGCCCGTTGGGTGTCGGCCAGTAGTAAAGCTCGATCGGGCGCTCAGCCATGTCATCTCTCCTCTGGTTTGTCGTTCGACGTTACGGGGCCAACGCGGCGTGAGCCCGTTCGCTCCCACGTCGTTATCTGGCCGACATTCGGCCAGAACTCCAGTTGCATGTCCGTGAACGTGCGCCGCCGGATCAGACTTCAGCAAGGCGAGCCTTGAGCACTTCGGGTACGCCATTCGGCGTTGCGCAGACGATAACCCCCGCAGCTTCCAGCGCGGCTTTCTTGGCGGCATATGAGCCGCGGTTGCCCATCACGATGGCGCCCGCGTGGCCCATCTTCTTGCCGGGCGGTGACGCGGCACCGGCAATGAAGGCCGCGATGGGTTTACTCATATCCTTGGCGTACTCGGCTGCCTGCTCCTCCATAGAGCCGCCGATCTCACCGACGAGTGCGATGGCCTGGGTACGCGGATCGCGGTCGAGGCATTCCAGCGCGTCCCGTGTCGTCGTGCCGATGATCGGGTCGCCGCCGATGCCGACGAACGAGGAAATGCCGAGGCCTGCCTGCACGAGATTGAGGCAGAGCAGCGTGCCGAGCGACCCTGAACGCGAGATGACGCCCACCTCGCCCGGCCTGAACACCCGCTCGTTGAAGGCCGGCATGAAGCCGACGAACGACTCGCCCGTCGTCACCAGCCCGGCCGTATTCGGGCCGATCACCTGGGCCCCCCGCTCGCGCGCCGCGGCCAGGAAATACATCGTGTCATGCACCGGAACGTGCTCGGTCAGGCAAACGATCTTGCGGATGCCGGCGTCGATCGCGTCAAGTGCGGCGGCCTTCACTCCGAATGGCGGAATGAACATCACCGCACAGTCGACTTGCATCTCCTTCGCTGCGTCCTGCGCGGTCGCCCAGACAGGTGATCCCAAGTGCGTCTCGCCGGCGCGCTTCGGGTTGGTGCCGCCGATGACCCGCGTGCCATAGCCGCGCATCTTGTCGGCCCAGAATGTCCCCTGCTTGCCCGTGATCCCCATCACGAGCACGGATTCGTTGCTGCCGACGATCATTGCGAGGCCCCCTTCGCGGCCGCCACTGCCGCCCGCAC
>JAEVZQ010000193.1 GCA_023392135.1 Pseudomonadota bacterium
GCTTCTTCCCGTATACGCCGGGGACCAATCTGCTCTATGGGCTCGCCGAGGCGATCGACATGCTGCACGAGGAAGGTCTCGAACGCGTTTTCGCGCGCCACGACCGGCATGCGGAGGCGACCCGGCGGGCCGTGCGGGCGTGGGGATTGGAGATCCTCTGCCGTGACCCCGAGTGCTACTCATCCTCCCTCACCGCCGTCCTCATGCCCGAGGGCCACGACGCCGACCGGTTCCGGCAGATCGTGCTCGAGAACTTCGATATGTCCCTTGGCACAGGACTGACGAAGCTCGCAGGCAGGGTGTTCCGTATCGGTCATCTGGGCGACACCAACGACCTGACCATTATTGGCGCACTTTCCGGTGTCGAAATGGGTCTTGAGCTTGCCGGCGTGCCGCACAAGCCAGGCGGCGTGCTCGCCGCGATGGACTATCTGCGCAGCACGAGCCAAGCCGAATAATCTCGCCAACATCAGATCGGCCGTCACCAAAACATTGATTTTGGTGACGGCTTATTCCACGCTCGCTACTGTGTGGCGATCAGAGGCCCGCGAGGGCCGACACAGCAACAATTGGAGGAGGACCCCAAGCATGCTTTTCAGATTATCCATGACTGCCATCGCAGCCGTCCTGTTGTCCGCCAGCGGAGCGGTCGCGCAGATCGAGCTGAAGCTCGGTCACGTAGCAGAACCGGGCTCGCTTATTGCCCAGACGGCCGACGAGTTCGCCAGGCGTGCCAACGAAAAGATGGGCGACAAGGCGAAGATCTCGGTCTTTCCCTCGAGCCAGCTCGGCAGCGATCGCGACATGTTCCAGAAGATGAAGCTCAATCAGCTTCAGCTCTGGATTCCGTCGACGATCATGTCGTCCATCGCCGACGAGTACGGCGTGTTCGAGCTGCCCTACATCATCAAGAGCCGCGAGCACATGAAGCTGGTGATGGAGAAGCTCGGCGATAAGTATTTCATCCCTGCCGCGAAGGACAAGGGCGTACTCGTCCTCGCGCAGTGGGAGAACGGCTTCCGCCATATCACCAACAACGTACGTCCCATCGTCAAGCCCGAGGACCTCAAGGGCATCAAGCTCCGTGTTCCCGCCGGCGAGTGGCGCGTCAAGATGTTCAGGGCCTACGGTGCCAACCCTACCCCGTTGGCCTACAGCGAGGTGTTCACCGCTCTGAAAACGGGGGTGATGGATGGCCAGGAGAACCCCTACCCACAGATCTGGGGCGGCAAGTTCTACGAGGTGCAGAAATACATCTCGCTGTCCGGGCACGTCTTCACGCCTGCCTGGTTGGTCGCCTCTCCGAACCACTTCGCGAAGCTGCCTGAGGACGTGCAGAAGAGCATCTCCGAGGCGGCGAAGGAGACCGAGGAATACGTACGTGAGCTCGCCACCAAGCTCGACGGCGAGCTGCTCGAGAAGATGACCAGTGCCTCGGAGATGAAGGCGAACGAGGTCGACAAGGACGCCTTCATCGCCCAGTCGGGCGCCGTGTACGAGGATTTCGGCAAGTCGGTCAAGAACGGCGCGGAGATGGTCAAGGATATTCAGGCACTGGCGCAATAAGTTCGGCCAGCTCGCGCCCCTTGCTGCTGAAGACTGCAGCAGGGGGCCCCCTGCAATGCACCATCAATCGGGGACCGGCAGGGGTCGTCGGTCGCGCAAACGCCCGACTTGATTCCATCCGCTCCCACTCAGATTGAGCCCCTGATGAACAGCCTGCGCCAAATTCTCGATTCACTGCTGCAGTGGACCGTCATTTTCCTGATGGTGATGCTCACGGTGATCGTCATTCTTGCCGTCTTCGCCCGGAAGCTCGGGGCCTCATTCGTCTGGTATGACGAAGTTGCTTCCGTGATGCTCGCATGGGTCACCTACTACGCTGCGGCATACGCCGCATTGAAGCGGGCGCACATCGGATTCGATGGGGTGCTTTTGCGATTGCCGCTCACGGCGCGAAAGATCGCCGTCGTGATCGGGGAAGTTCTCGTCATCGGTTTCTTTCTGCTGCTCACATGGGCTGGCCTCGAGGTGATCTCGGTGGTCGGCGGTGACACCCTCGTGAGCCTCACCTGGATGCCCATTGCTGTAACCCAGTCGGTCATTCCGATCGGCGGAGCACTTTTCATCATCTGCGAGCTCGTGAGCCTGCCCGATTACTGGCGGAACGTCATATCCGGCCACTCGTCAGAGCACCCCGAATACATCCCAGAGAGCACGTGATCCGATGCTGCTGTTCATCATGTTCATCGCCATGCTGGCGATGATCCTCATCAACGTACCGATCGCCATTGCCCTGGCCATCTCCGCCGTCATCGGCATCGCGGCGATGCATGGCTTGGATAATCTAATCTCGGTTGGCATCGAGATGTATCGAGGGGCGACGAGCTTCTCGCTCATTGCCATTCCGATGTTCGTGCTCGCTGGCGCCATCATGAATGCGGGCGGAATCTCGCGGCGGTTGATCAGCTTTGTTTCTGCCTTGATCGGCTTCGTAAAGGGTGGGCTCGCGATGGTGAACATCGGCGTTTCGCTGATCTTCGCCGAGATCTCCGGGAGCGCCGTCGCCGATGTGGCCGCCCTGGGATCGGTCATGATCCCGGAAATGAAGCGAAAGGGCTATTCGAAGGAATTCGCGGCCGCGGTGACATCGTCATCGGCCTCCCTCGCCATTATCATTCCGCCTTCGATCCCGATGATTCTTTACGCGATCGCAGCCGGAACATCGGTAGAGCAGCTCTTCATCGCCGGCCTCGTGCCCGGTTTTATCGGCGGCTTCCTCCTGATGCTGGTCGCCTACATATTTGCGCGGAAATACAATTTCCCGGTCGAGGAGGCTTTCAATCTCGCAAATGTCAGGAAGACCTTCGACGACGCCATACCTTGCCTGCTGCTGCCGCTCATTATTCTCGGCGGCATCTTCTCGGGCCTGGCGACCGCGACCGAAGCAGCGGGACTTGCCGTGCTCGCGTCGATCCTCGTCGCGCTCTGGTATGGCGAGCTCGAAGCGAAGCTGCTCAAGTCCGCCATGCTCGACGGCGCCATGCAAACCGCTGTCGTCATGCTGCTGGTCGCCGCCTCGATCCTGATGGGCGACTTCCTGACGGTTGCCCGGGTTCCGCAGGACCTCGCTACATGGATTGCGTCCGTTTCGGACAACAAGTATGTGATCCTGTTCATCCTCAACATTTTTTTCCTGGTCATCGGCTTCTTCCTGCACTCGGCCGCGGCGATCATCCTGGTCGTGCCGATCATCGTGCCGCTCATGAACACGGTCGGCATCGATCCGGTGCACTTTGGCCTGGTCTTGACCCTCAATCTGGCCATCGGTCAGCAGACCCCGCCGGTTGCCAGTGTGCTGATCACAGCATGCTCGATCTCGAAATCCGATATCTGGGAGACCTCCAAGGTCAATATCTGGTTCGTCCTGGTGCTGCTGTTCGTGCTGTTCCTGTGCACCTATGTGCCGGCGATCCCGATGTTCCTGGTCGACGTTTTCTATCCGAACAGGATCTGAGGTCCGGCTTCGGCGATTCGATTACGGGGCCAACCTCAACCCCACGCGAACGCGCATGCCCCGCTCTTTTGCAGCCGGGCATGCGAACCAACCCCATTCTCGATGGTTCTCTCGGGCAATGCAGGCCTTTTGGCCCGTTCCGATGAATCAGGAGAATGCGCACCATGATCATGATGCGAGAGGACGTCGTTCGCGTCCTCGGACCTGTCGATGAGCCCCTGATCGTCGAAATCATCGCCACCGGCGCCAGCCCGGAGGAGCTGGAGGAA
>JAEVZQ010000201.1 GCA_023392135.1 Pseudomonadota bacterium
CTGACACGACTGGTGCTCGAGCTGACACGCGAGGTTGCGATCAGCGTCTCGACCATGACCGAGCCGGACCGCGTCATCGTGGACCTTCCGGAGGTCGATTTCCGCATCGCATCCAGCGTGGGGCAGACCGGCAAGGGCCTCATCAAGGCCTTTCGCTACGGTCTGTTCGGACCCCGGCAGTCGCGCGTCGTCATCGACACGGATGGGCCAACGCTCGTGCGCAAAGCCCGAGTTGAGACGTCCGGCGGCCCTACTCCGCGCCTCGTCATCGAGCTGGCCCGGCAGGCGGCCGGCCCTGCACAGGAGGTCGCGCCCATAACTTCGGCTCCCGAGCTCCGGCCGAGCAAATTCGAAGAGCCGCCGCCTGCCGTGACATTGCGCGAAGGCAAGCCGGTGGTCGTCGTGGATGCCGGGCACGGCGGTGTCGATCCCGGCGCGATCGGCTCTGACGGATCGCCCGAAAAGGACATCGTCCTCTCCGTCGCGCGGCGCCTGCGCAATCTGCTGGTCAAGTCCGGCCGCTACACGGTCGTCATGACACGGAACAGGGATATGTATATTTCCCTCGAGCAGCGGGTGCGCACCTCTCGCCGCCACGATGCCGATCTGTTCATCTCCCTCCACGCAGACTCGGTTGCGGACGAAAGCCTCGCGCCTCACGTCAGGGGCGGGAGCATCTACACGCTGTCAGAGCGCGCCTCCGACGAGGAAGCGCGTAGGCTGGCGGACAAGGAGAACGCTGCCGATCTCGTTGCGGGCCTCAAGGCGACGACGGACGAGGAGGAGGGCGAGGTCCGCGACATACTGATCGACCTGCTACGTCGGGAGACGGAGAACTTCTCAGCCGATTTCAGCGCTTTGCTGACCGGTGAGCTTCGCAAGCACATCGCACTGGCCCGCGACCCGCAGCGCTCTGCCGCATTCCAGGTTCTGAAGCAGGCTGAAACACCTTCCGTGCTCGTCGAGCTCGGCTACCTCAGCAATGTGGAGGATCAGAAGCTGCTCAGGTCGGCGGCGTGGCAGGAGAGAGTGGCAGGGGCCATGCTTGCGGCGATCGATTCGTTCTTCGCGCGGCGCGCCATGGGTGTGGTACATGCGCCGTGAATTCGCAGAGGCGGAGACAGCAATGCCCTGCTCCTTCGACCTCCATTCCCAGTCGATCTGAAGAATATCGGGGGTCCAACCCGCATTTTTCGGAACAGATTCGGCGATCCGTGATAGTTATTCCCGAGTGCCGTTTTGTTGCCGTTTGGCTATGTGAGGAACCCGCAGCCGATCGTGAAAGCTAGAAGGTCCATGCGAGCACCGATCTTGCCACCCCCTGCAGCGCCAAAGCGGAAGAGAAAGCGCCGGAAGAGCCTGCTGCTGAGCCTGCTGGGCTGGGCGTTCGCTGCCGGCGTGGTCGCCTTCGTGGCAGGATCGGCAGGGGCCGGATATCTCCTGTGGTCCGCCTCGCGCGACCTGCCGAGCTACGAGAGCCTCGCTCAGTACGAGCCGCCGGTGATGACGCGTATCCACGCGCACGACGGACAGCTGATTGCCGAGTACGCCCGCCAACGGCGGATCTTCGTCCCGATCAACACGATCCCGGAACTCGTCATCCACGCTTTCCTCTCGGCCGAGGACAAGCGCTTCTACGAGCATGGCGGAATCGACTTCTTCGGCATCCTGCGCGCGGTGATCCGGAACTTGCAGAACCCGGGCCGGCGCCCGGAAGGTGCATCGACCATCACACAGCAGGTCGCGAAGAACTTTCTGCTGACGAGTGAGCAGAAGTACGAGCGCAAGCTGAAGGAGGCCATTCTCGCGATCCGTATCGAGCGCGCATACTCCAAGGACAAGATTCTCGAGTTGTACCTAAATGAGATCTATCTCGGCATCGGCTCCTACGGTGTCGCTGCGGCCGCGCTCAACTACTTCAACAAGGAGCTGGAGGAGCTAACGGCCGAAGAGGCCGCCTACCTCGCGGCCCTGCCGAAGGCACCGAACAACTATCATCCGTTCCGCAACACACGGGAGGCGACGGCCCGACGGAACTGGGTTCTGGAGCAAATGTCCGAGAACGGCTACCTCACGCACGAGCAGATGGAGGCAGCCAGGGCCAAGCCATTGGAGGTCAACCTGCGCCCGTTCGGCGCCCACATCTTCGCAGCCGAGTTCTTCGCCGAGGAAGTGCGCCGCTCGCTGCTCGCCCAGTATGGCGAGGACAGGCTATATGGAGGCGGCCTATCGGTGCGCACGACGCTCGACCCCGATCTGCAGGGCTATGCGCGCCAGGCTCTGATGGATGGTCTCGTCGACTTCGACCGCCAGCGGGGGTGGCGCGGCCCGGTCGACAAGATCGACGCGACGGGTGACTGGGGCACGATTCTCGCCAAGAGGGACATGCCTTCCGACATCCAGCCCTGGCGCCTTGGCGTCGTCCTTCAGGTGGAGCGCGACAAGGTCATCGTGGGGCTCAGGCCGAACCGTCAGCCGGACGGAAAAATCCCCGAGGGTCGTGAAGCGGTCGAGATTGCATTCGATGAAATGAAGTGGGCGGGGCCGTTCCGGGCCACCGACAAGGCCAAGGGTCCAGCGCCCAAGAAGCCTGCGGACGTGGTTGCCGTAGGTGACGTGATCTACGTCGCGCCGAAGGACCCGAAGGAGCCGACCGGCGCCTGGAGCCTGATGCAGATCCCGGAGGTCGGCGGCGGTATCGTGGCGATGGACCCGCATACGGGGCGCGTGCTCGCAGTCGTGGGCGGCTTCTCCTTCTCGATCAGCCAGTTCGACCGGGCGATCCAGGCAAAGAGGCAGCCCGGCTCCTCGTTCAAGCCGTTGGTCTATGCGGCCGCCCTCGACAATGGCTACAAGCCGACCAGTATCGTGCTCGACGCTCCGATCGAGATCGAGCAGGGACCGGGTCAGGAGGCTTGGCGGCCCCAGAACTACAACAAGGAGATGTCCTACGGCCCGTCGACCTTGCGGGTCGGCATCGAGAAGTCGCGTAATCAGATGACGGCGCGCCTGGCCCAGGAGCTCGGAATGCCGCTC
>JAEVZQ010000203.1 GCA_023392135.1 Pseudomonadota bacterium
GCAATGGGCATCAACCGCCCGAGCCTTTACGCTGCTTTCGGGGACAAGGAGACGCTGTTCCGCCGCGCGCTGGACCGCTATGCCGAAATCGGAACGCTGGCCGTACTGCACGCCGCGCTGCAGGAGTCGACTGCTCAGCGCGTGATCGAACGGCTATTGCGCGGCACAGCCGAGTGCTTCACCGATCCGCACCGCCCCGCGGGTTGTCTCGTGGTCCAGGGCGCGCTGGCGTGCGGTGAGGCCGCCCAGGCCGTGAAAGAGGAATTGTGCGCCCGCCGTGCCGCAGGCGAAGAGAAGCTGCGCGAACGCCTCGCGCGCGCCAAAACGGACGGCGATCTGCCAGCCGATGTCGATCCCGCGACATTGGCGCGTTACGTAGCGACGGTCCTCCAAGGCATGTCAGTGCAGGCAGCTAGCGGCGCATCCCGGGCGGAGCTTCTTGCCGTGGCGGACATGGTGGTGAACTCTTTGCCCAACCGCCAAGCTGCATCGGCAGGTTCTGGCCTGAAGGCCGGTGTTGGAGGAGCTTAGCCTAGCGAAGCGCGGTGGCTTGATTGAGAATGGCATCCCATCCTCCTTGGCGCGCAGGCTGGACCGCGTCCAACTCGAGGACGTGCTGAAGGCAGTCTGGCGTGGGGTGGTGCGCCGTAACTGAGGCACCGTTCAATTTGATCATTCGAGGCTCTTGGTGATCCGGACACGCACTACAGCCAGGGTAATTCGCCTGCCTTGTACCAATCTCGAGTACTCGCTTGACAAGAGTGCCACGGTGTCTGCTAACGGCCGGAGCACGACGGTTGTGGCACCGAAAGTTGCTGGCTTATTGTCGAGGTGCTCGTCGATGACAATGCGATGGCGGTGACATTCTCTTCCGTATCGACGACAGGGACTACAAGGCCCGGCTGACGCAGGCTGAAGCCAATATCGCCTCAGGATCGGAATCGCATCAGGATCGGAGCGGCAACGAAGAAGAACAGAGCGACGACAAGAAACGCCGCGTCATAGGCAATGATGCTCGCCTGCGTTATAACTTTCGCGCCCAGCATCTGCACAGCGGCTTTGGTGGCGGCACTCGCTTCCATTCCGTGAGCTGCAAGCTGCCTACTGACCAACTCGAGTTGTTCCGTGACGGTGACACGGCCGGGGACGATGTGCGCAGCGAGAAACGCCCGAGCACGACGGGCTGGCTAGATCGCGGAAACTTCTGGAACAGCTAGAGCTTGATCCGAATTCCGCCGAGCTCAAGCAATCGTACCAGGAGGCCATGGCGAAGGCCTCGGAAAGAGGCAAATCAGAGCCAGCCTCGACTTTCTAATCGGAGGCCGCCAAGGAAGGTGGCAGACGAAGGGTTGAGAAATTACCGAGTCCGATGCAATGCCTGCGCGTAGCGGCTGAGGGTGACAGTCGTCCCGGCGCTCGACGGAACCCGTGCCGTAGCGGTTGGGCAGCTCCGGGTCACGAAGAAGCAGGTGCATGAACTTGCCACTCACGCTCCGCCATCGAGTTAGAACCAAGCGGGAAGGCGGCGCTGGACAGAGGACGCTGGGGGACAACCGAACGCAGCAGATGCGCGATTTTCACTGGCCGCGGAGGATGTCCTGCACGGCCTGCTCGAGCGCCTGCAGGAAACGCGAGCGATCGCCTCTGGTGAAAGCCGGCGGACCGCCTCGGATGTCGCCGGTTTCGCGAAGATGGGCCTTCAAGTCACGCACGGCCCGTGCCATGCCGATATTGTCGGGAGTGAACGGTCGCCCAGTCGGTGCCAGCGCCCGGGCCCCCTTCTTCAGGCATCGGTCGGCGAGGGGGATATCCTGGGTCACACAGATATCCGCCGCCAAGATTTCCTCGGCAATCCAATCATCGGCCGCGTCCGGGCCCTCGGCAACGATACGGCGTTCGACGAGGTGACTTGCCGGCAGCCGCATCCACGCGTTCGAAACAAAGATTGCAGCGAGACCATGGCGCTCGGCCACCCGCACGATCTCATCCTTGACCGGGCAAGCGTCGGCATCGACGAGTAAGCGGATGATCGGTGGCGCGGGCGGCATTGCAGGTTCCGGTAATCGCGCCGCGCTCCTCGGCGCAATGGATGAAGTTGGCGGCGTGCAGGCGATGCCGACACAGTAGATCTGCGCTCTCGTTAGGTCCACAGCGCCGAGCTTAGTCTGTCGGCGAGAGGCTTAGCTGAAGTGCCGAACCTGGGGCCCGGCGCCACCAAGCATCATTGAAAGGCGTTCAAGCGGTGGAAGGCACGCAGAGTGCGTCAGACCAAAGTCCGGGCCGGCAATGAAGGCCGCGGCCGGGCTGGCGAGGACGATTGCGGCAGCGCTACCGAAGCCGAAATTTTGCCAACACGGCACCCAAGGTGGCATCCAACTATTGATTTATTGGTGGGTGTACAAGGACTCGAACCTTGGACCCGCTGATTAAGAGTCAGCTGCTCTACCAACTGAGCTATACACCCGCGCCATGATGGCAAAGGGGCCCTGCTGGGCCCCGGTGGCGTTGATCTAACATCGTCCTTGCGGGCTGTCCAGACCCTGGCAGCATTGGTCGCGACATGGCGGCGAGGGCTTGGACCTCGGGAGCTAGAAGTCAGGCGAGAGGAGGAGGTGGCCGGAGTCGGCGAGATGCTCCAGCACCACGGCGGTGCCCATGACAACGCAGCGCATGGGATCCTCGGCCAGAGCGCAGGGGATGCTCAGGCGACGGGTGAGCTCGTGGTCGAAACGGTCGAGGAGGGCGCCGCCGCCAGTGAGCACGATCCCGCGCTCGTATACGGCAGCGGCGATGTCCGCAGGCACCTCCTCGAGCGCGCGCTGGGCGAACTCGGTGATCTCGCCGATGGGCTGATCG
>JAEVZQ010000316.1 GCA_023392135.1 Pseudomonadota bacterium
TCCTGCTGCCGGACTCGGTGCGCGAGGGCGATTACATCGAGATCGGGAACATCGGTGCCTACGGGCGGGCCATCGCCAGCAACTTCAATGGCTATGGCCGGTACGACGAGGTCATCCTGCTGGATGAGCCGATGTACACGATGTACGGCGATGCCCGCCGGCAGGTCGTGCAGAACGCTTGAGCGCTAGCGCTGAATTTGCTCACAACCCCCTCTTCGCCCTCGCGGTGAGAGGGGGTTTTCTTTGATAGGACCTCGAAATGAGTGACATCCGTTCGAGAGATCTCGAATACCTGCCCGCCAGTGAGGCGTTTCTGGAGCCGGATCGCGCCGACGCCGACCGGCCGCACGAGGCGAAGGCGGTCGTCATTCCATTCGGCCTCGAAGCCTCGGTGAGCTACGGCGGCGGGACGGCGGCCGGTCCGGCTGCCATCCTCGCGGCCAGCCATCAGCTGGAGCTGTTCGACGAGGAGCTGTGGCGCGAGCCGTATCTCGACTACGGCATTGCCACGCTCCGGCCTCCGGCGATCGAGAAGCCGCTCGAGGCGGCGCTGAAACAATTGTCGCGCATTGTGGAGTCGGTCCTCGAGCAGGGCCGGTTTCCTTTTGTCATCGGCGGCGAGCATTCGCTGACACCCGGCGCGGTCGGTCCGTTCGCGGCAGCCTATCGGGATCTCGTGGTCCTGCAACTCGATGCCCATGCCGATCTGCGCGACGGCTACCTTGGCGAGCATTATTCCCATGCCTCTGCCATGCGCCGCGTGCTCGATCATGCGAATGTGACGCTCGTTTCCGTCGGCATCCGGGGGATTTCAGCGGGGGAGGTCGCTTATCTGGAAGCGAACCGTGACCGAATTCACATCCATTGGGCCAAGGATCAGGCGCGCTGGGATATCGAGGAGATCGTGGCGCCACTCCGCGGTCGTCCTGTCTACGTCACGTTCGACATCGATGCGCTGGACGGCAGCATCATGCCGGCCACAGGCACGCCGACGCCGGGCGGAATGCAATATCTCCAATCGCTCGAAATACTGAAGCGCGCCGCCGAGGTGAGCCGCATCGTCGGCGCCGACCTCGTGGAGCTTGCGCCCATTCAGGGCCTGCACTTCGCCGATTTCACCGCTGCGGCGCTCGTCTACAAAATGATGAGCTATGCGCTTTCCGGAACCGGACCGCGAGCCTGACCTTCAGGACTGCGCGCGCAGGAAGGCGCCCATGTGAAAACGCGCCTGCTCGGGCCCGTAGGCATACGCACGGCCGACAGGGCAGGCGCGTCGGGCCAGGCAGGCGTTCTCGATGCAAGCGCCGCGTTCCGCCCGGCCGATGTGGGCGATGCAGCGCGGGACGTCGTAAGTCTCGCCCGTGAATGCGCCGACGGGACAGGCTGTCAGGCATGGCTTGTCCGCACAGCTTGCGCACGGGCTTTGTACAGCTGGCCGATCCGGCAGCTCCAATCGCTCTGCGAACGCCAGCGCCGCGCGATAGGAATGCCAAAGCCCGAACTCCGGATGGATCAGCAGCCCGAGCGGCGAATCGTGGACCGGTTCGGCCCGCTTGGCCCAGCGCTGAAACGGTAGGTACGGCGGCCCGCCAAAGGGAAAGAGGGCCATCGCGTTCAGCTCTTTCGCCAGCCCTCGGACAACGCGCCGGGTCCAAGCATCGAGGGCATCATGCTCCTGCTCAGCCTCGGGCGAGGCTCGGAACGCAGGCCAGAACGAACCGCCAGCGCCTCCAAGCAACACAACCGTTTCCGTCGCACGGCCGTCGGGCAGCGAAGGAACACCATCGTTCGGCTCGGTGTGTAAGCCGCCCCGCAACATCAAACCACGCGCTTGCACACGCTCTCTGAGATGATCAAGATCCATCGGCACCGCTTTGCCCGCGCCCAATGCGCGGCTCTCACCCAACAATCCGGAGGAAAATCCGTTGGTCAAGCCGCTGGAAGGACTGCTGGTCGTCTCGCTGGAACAGGCGGTTGCGGCACCCATGGCGAGCCGGCGGCTGGCGGATGCGGGCGCCCGGGTCATCAAGCTCGAGCGTCCCGCGGGCGATTTCGCACGCGGGTACGATGCAGTCGTCAATGGCCTGTCTTCCTATTTCGTCTGGCTCAATCGCGGCAAGGAATCGGTGGCCGTTGATCTGTCGCAAGCAGAGGAGCGGGCGCTGTTCGAAGCCATGCTGGCCCGGGCTGATGTCTTCATCCAGAATCTGAAGCCGGGCTCGCTGGCGCGCCTCGGCTACCCGGCCGAAGAGCTGACACAGCGGTTCGAACGGCTGATAACATGCTCGATCACCGGCTACGGCGACACCGGACCTTATGCGGACCGCAAGGCCTATGACCTGCTGATCCAGGCCGAATCGGGACTGGCATCCGTCACCGGAGGACCTGAGGCGCCGGCGCGCGTCGGTGTGTCCGTTGTCGATATAGCCGCCGGAATGAACGCGTACGAAGCCGTGCTCGAAGCCCTGATCACACGTGGTCGGACCGGGCGCGGTGCCGACATTCGCGTCTCCATGTTCGATTGCATGGCCGAATGGATGACCGTGCCGCTGCTGCAAGGTGAGCATGGGTTTCCGCCGAAGCGATCGGGGTTGGCGCATGTCTCGATCTCTCCCTACGGCGTGTTTCAGACCGCTGACGGTATGCCGGTCCTCATCAGCATCCAGAGCGACCGGGAATGGGCCCAACTTTGCCGCAAGGTGCTGGCGCGCCCTGAGCTGGCATCCGATCCGCGTTTCGCGACCAACGTCGTGCG
>JAEVZQ010000323.1 GCA_023392135.1 Pseudomonadota bacterium
ACCATGCGCTCGGGCGAACGCTGAAAGCTCGATTTCCCGGCTGGAGAGTTGGGCTGGTGACGAGCGAGGCATCGCTCGCCCGGGCGACCGGCTTGCCGTTTGCGTCTCCCTCCGCACCGGTCTCGCACGGGGGGCTGCGCGTGATGTTGTTTCAAACCGGCCCGCTTGCCTGATCCTGCCACTCCACGCGCAGATCCGGCACACCTCGACCTCCTGAAAGGAGCAATCGCTCGCTGAACCCCTTATTCCTTCTGATCATTACTGTTCAGGTGTTTCCGCAGATGCTTTCCTCCGCAGGTGAAGCCATGACCTCCAAATGGACTGATATTCCTTATGAACCATGGCGGGAGACCTGTTCTGCACTGCACCTTTACAGTCAGATCATCGGCAAGTACCGGCTCGCGCGCACACCCTGGGTCAATCATTCCTGGCATGCGACTTTCTACGTCGATAGCCGCGGCCTCACGACCTCGCTCGTGCCCGACGCCCCGGGTGGGGTCGAGATCTGCTTCGACCTCCTCGACCATATCGTCATCGGCACCTCCACCGGTGGGCGCAGGGCGGAGTTTCCCCTCAGCCCGATGTCGGTTGCCGAGTTTCACGCGCGTTTCGTCGATCTGCTCCGCTCACTCGACGCAACGCCGGAGTTCAACGGCCGACCGAACGAGGTGCTCGACCCGATCCCCTTCGTGGAGGACCGGCAGAAGCGGCCCTATGACGCCGACGCGGTGACGCGCTTTTTCGGCGCCCTGGTGGCTGTCGTGCGAGTGCTGCAGCAGTTTCGTACGGCCTTTCTCGGCAAAGTGAGCCCCGTGCATCTCTTCTGGGGCAGCTTCGATCTGGCGGTCACGCGCTTCTCCGGACGGAGGGCGCCACCCCACCCCGGCGGCATTCCCGCACTGCCCGACGCGGTCACGCGCGAGGCTTACAGTCACGAAGTCTCCTCCGCCGGCTTCTGGCCAGGCGGCCAGGGAATCGACTTCCCGGCGTTCTATTCCTACGCCTATCCTGCGCCGCACGGCTTCGCCGATGCCCAGCCGTCGCCCGATGCGGCCTATTTCGACAAGCGCCTGAGCGAGTTCCTGCTCCCTTATGATACGGTTCGCCGTTCCAGCGATCCGGATGCGATGCTCATGGCTTTTCTCGAGAGCACCTACCGGGCAGCCGCCGACCTGGCCAAGTGGGATCGCGCAGCACTGGAATGCACCCCGGGTGTACCCGGCCGGCCGCGGTCAGTTTGAACGAACCTCCTCGATGAAGCCCGGATCATAGGCCGGTTGAATTGCCGAGCATGGACGCGTTTATTAAGTATCCTGCGGGCGCGTACCGATGACCAACGGAGGTGAATAATGCCAACGTACCGCAAGGATCCTGACGCCATAGCGAAGCTCTCCCCGGAGCAGTACAGGGTGACCCAGGAAAGCGCCACCGAGCACCCCGGAACCGGCAAATACCTTCATAACAAGGAGCCGGGTATCTACGTCGATATCGTATCGGGCGAGCCTTTGTTCGCCTCCTCCGACAAGTACGAGTCAGGTTGCGGGTGGCCGAGCTTCACCAAGCCGATCGAGCCGGCAAACGTCGAGGAACGGCGGGATACGTCGCACGGGATGATCCGCATGGAGGTGCGGTCTGCGCACGGGGACAGTCACCTGGGACACGTTTTCCCCGATGGCCCCCAGGACCGCGGCGGGCTGCGCTACTGCATCAACTCCGCCTCGCTGCGCTTCATCCACCGCGACGACATGGAAGCGGAAGGTTACGGGGCGTATCTCGATCAAGTCGAGGATGTCGGATGAGTGCGGACGGCACGCGGGCTCATCAGTAACTGGGCCGTAAGCCTCAGTTCCCAAAAAAGGACAGCAGGCCCATGGGCGGTGGCGACTTGAATTCCGCCATGGCCGTTGCGACCTCGGTGTAAAGATCCGGCAGCCATGTCGGTTGGCCTGCTGCGACTTCGGGCACGCCGCGCCGGCGGAAGTCGGTCGGTGCAATAATCAGCTTGATATTCTCCATTCCGACGTCCGCCGCGAGAACGAACAGTTCCTCAGCGGCCTCATCTCCGACAGCCAGGCAACCGACCGAAACGGCTTTGCCGTGGATCATGATGTCGCCACCAAGGTTGCTGCGACCATCCGCTCTCGCCATCTCACGATCGAAAGCATTGGGGTAGTTGACCCGCAGCGAAACATGATACCGGCTGTTGGGGTTCAGGAACGAAATACGGTACACGCCTTCCGGCACCTGTTTGTCACCCTGCCGCAACTTGGGGCCGGCCCTGCCGCTTGCAGCGAGCACCGGATACCGATGGATGAACTTCCATTCGCCACCCTCCGGCCTCCCAAACAGCTCGAGGATTTTCTCGTCCTTGACGGCGACGAGCGCGATCTCACTCGGAGGCCACGCTGCTTCTGCTGCTTCGAATTTCTTGGCAATCCGCGGGCTCGCCCCCGGAGATATTTCTGCCAGACGCTTTGCCAGCGAATAGCTCCGCGCCCTCAGGCGAGACTTATACGATTGCCGTGCCTCGGCCTGCGTCGTCGAATTCTCTGCTCCCTCGGAGGCGCTGCCACTGTCCCGCTCTATTTGCGCGAGCCACGATCCTAGGACCTCCGGCTCCTCTTGGTCTGAAAACGCCGGTTGGTCTACGCCTTGCTCTTCGTCAGCCAGCGGCGGTTCGTCAGCCGTGCGCTCAAATGCCCGCGATTCGTAAACGAGCTGTGGCTCCGGCACAGACGGCGGCGTCAGGAGCGCGACCGCATCACGCGGCGCATAAGCAAATCGGTCCGGCGCCCGTTCCGGAGCGGCATCTAATGTGGCAGGACTCGATGGGGTCGATGGCCCACGCGTACTCTCGATCACGGGGGCGACATCGAGCACCCCTGCGTCATCGAGCGCCAACAGGGTCATCGCGGTTGCAGCAGAAACAACCGCTCCAAGAGCCAGAAGTGCAAGATTCCTCGATCTCATCCCTTCACCAACACCCACCCCATGTGATCGACATAACTCGCAAACCATGGCCGATTCGCGAGCATACCGCAGCGCGATGAGTCGAGCGCATTTAGCCGCGTCTTTGAGGCGAAAGGCGGGTGCGAAGGCGACCGCTCTGCGGCGCATGGTCCTGAGGCGGAGTTCCGCTTGATCTAGCAGTCGCGTTGTCAGCGGTATCGTCTGCCCTCGAGCCAACTACGGATAGCGTCGATGCCGATCAACAATTATAGGTTGCTACGGTGAGCCCGCGACACCGGACGGCTCTCCAGACGATGGGGCCGCGGCTCGGTTCAAATGGGCATTCTGCCCGCAGCGACGCTGTGGCCTGTAATTGGCTGATCTCTCGGTCCAGAAACGGGGGTGGATTATGTCTTCCGTTGGGACACCGTCAGCACGCCCTCCACGAAGGTATCGAACGCTTTCATGTAGCTTCGCAGAAATTCCGCGGTGGAAGATACGGTTACCTCGCCGTCATCCGTGATGAGACCGGGCTTGAAGTGGATGTAAGCCTCGGGCGCAGTCATCTGGGGCGAATTGCAGTAGTTGAGAATAGCGCGCAGGTCCCGTTGCGAAAGGGCGGTGCCTATTACACCGATCGACGCCCCGATGACCGCCGATGGCCTATCGGTGAAGGCATTTGTTCCGTAAGGCCGGCTTGCCCAATCGATGGCATTCATCAGCGCACCGGGGACTGATCGATTATACTCCGGCGTCACGAACAGGATTGCGTCCGAAGCCTCTATCGCCTGCTTGAACTGGCGTGCGACCTCCGGGTAATCGCTGTCGTAGTCATAGCTGTAGAGGGGCAAATCTCTGAATGGGATCTCCGTGAATCCGAGCCGCTCGGGCGCGAGCCGAATAAGCGCCTTGGCCAGCTTTCTGTTGATCGACTCCCTGGCGAGGCTGCCGACCAGATAGCCGATCTTGTATTGCGCCATCATTGTCTCCTTTGCCTGCGACCCGCATCAAGCCGAGCACCCTCGTTGAAACAGGATCGCCGACGCTTCGTTCCCGGACTGGAGCAGCAGGCCCTCGGCAGCAGGCGCGCGGCGGCTGCGATCGCAGCTAAGTTTGTGGCAGCGCAAAGATCGGATGCTGCAGTGCACCTAACCTCCTTTCGTAACAAAGGCCAAAGGTCACGAAGGAGACAGGTCATGTTCACCAGGCGCGAGACACTCGTAGGCGCCGCCACCGCGGCGGTCCTTGCTGCAATGCCGACGGCGACCGTCGCGGCACGGCCGGTCGAAGTTGCGCGCCTGCCCCGCAAGAAGGTAACGCTGGTGCCGCCGCCGTTCGTGCATGCGCACGATCAGGTGGCGAAGGGCGGGCCGATGATCGTCGAGTTCACCATGACGATCCGGGAGAAGCCCGTCGTCATCGACGATGAAGGCACGACCATGCAGGCCATGACCTTCAACGGCTCGATCCCAGCTCCGATGATGGTCGTCCACCAAGGCGATTATGTCGAGCTGACGCTCATCAATCCGGCAGGGAACGAGATGCCGCACAACATCGACTTCCACGCCGCCACTGGTGCGCTGGGTGGCGCCGCGCTCACGCACGTCAACCCCGGTGAGCAGGTGACGATGCGCTTCAAGGCGACCCGGAGTGGCACCTTCGTCTATCACTGCGCGCCCGAGGGCATGATTCCCTGGCACGTTGTGGCCGGCATGAGCGGCACCATCATGGTCCTGCCGCGGGGCGGCCTGAAGGACGAGAAGGGCCGGCCGGTCCGCTACGACACCGTCTACTACATCGGCGAGAACGAGTTCTACATCCCGCGCGATGAGAACGGGAACTTCAAAAAGTTCGAGAGCCTCGGCGAAAGCTATGCCGACACGCTCGAGGTCATGCGCGGCCTGATCCCGACCCACGTGGTCTTCAATGGCCGGGTCGGCGCGCTGACCGGCGACGGAGCGATGAAGGCCAAGGTCGGCGAGACCGTGCTGTTCGTCCACTCTCAGGCCAACCGCGACACGCGGCCCCACCTGATCGGCGGACACGGCGACTATGTCTGGGAGGAGGGCAAGTTCGCCAACCCGCCGGCCAAGGATCTCGAGACGTGGTTCATCCGTGGCGGATCTGCAGGCGCAGCGCTCTACACCTTCATGCAGCCGGGCATCTACGCCTACGTGAATCATAACCTGATCGAGGCGGCCGAGCTTGGCGCCACGGCGCACATCGTGGTCGAGGGCGACTGGAACGACGATTTGATGACCCAGGTCGCGGCGCCCGGGCCGATCACCACCAACTGACGACGGGCGGGACGCCCTCCGACGCTTGCCGCGGCCCGCCTTCGACCTGAGGGCGGGCCGTTTCCTTTCACGGAGCCGGTACCATGAAACTTCTCGTTCCCATTGCAGCTGCCGCCGCAGCGTCTGTCATCTCGGCAGGTCTGATCCTGCAGCCGGCGACCCATCGGGCACCGGCAAAGATCGCGATCGAGACCGTCACGATCGATCCGGAGCCGTTTCTCTACCGGCTTCCCGGCGAGTTCCTGAAGGGCGGCCGTGTCATCGATGGCCCTCAGCAGAGCACATCCTTATCCCGGCCACTGGAAATCATGGCCTATCAGGTGAGCGCGGCAGAGTATGCGGTCTGTGTTGCGGATGGTGCCTGCCGCCGGCAGGATGGACCCGATGCACCGGGCGACCTGCCGGTCACCGGTGTCAGCTTCCACGATGCCGTTGCCTACGCCGGCTGGCTCTCGGAAAGGACTGGTGAACGCTGGCGTTTGCCGACGGATCAGGAATGGGCCTTCGCTGCGGCCGAGCGGCTCGGTGACGATGCGCTCGGTACAATCGAGCAGGACGTTGAAAATCCAGCGGCCCGCTGGATCGCCGCCTATCGTGAGCGCAGTGCCGGCAAGGTTCGCGACGTGACGCCGAAGCCGCGGGGCACATTCGGCGCCAACGGCCACGGGCTGCTCGACCTCGCCGGCAACGTGTGGGAGTGGACCAGCACCTGCTACACGCGCACGCACGTCGACGCAGACCGGGAGAGCATGCAAACCACCGAGAACTGCGGTGTTCGCGTCAGCGGCGGCCGCCATCGTGGCTACATGACGAGCTTTCTCCGCGACGGCAAGAGCGGCGGCTGCGCTGCCGGAATGGCGCCGGACAATCTGGGCTTCAGGCTCGTCAAGGAGCCCGCCCCATCCATCGCTCAACGGCTCCTTGGTCGTTTCGCCAGGAGCTGACCTGAAGCGGTTTCATCAAAAAGCAGAAGCACCGCATACTCCTGCATTCATAAAAAGGATGTGAGTTCCGTTCTCCTACCATCATTCCCGTGAAGGCGGGAATCCAGGACACGTTTCAGCAGGGGCCCGTCTTAGGTTTTGCGGTGTGCCTTATTCATTCGACGCACCATCGCTGATCTGTGACCTGGATGCCCACCTCCGCGGGCATGACGTGAGTAGAGGTGCGGTTCTGGGGCTGCTGGCGCGGCGGTCGTCTGCCAATACAAGACCGGGCGGCTCGTTCGAACCGCCCGGTCTTGATAGTAGCTCGTGAGCTCCAGGTTATCAGTCGGCAGGCAGCTCTGCGAAAAGGTCCGCGAACACCTTCTTTGCCTTGCCAGGATGCGAGACCGCCTTTGCGGCATCGAGATTGGTGGGATCGCCGACTTGGATCAGGGCCACCATGCCCATGCCGTAGTGCGGCGTGCATTTGACGCCGTAAACGCCTTCCTTGGTCAGCGTGACTGTGACCTCCTTGTTCATCTTGCCTTTGAATTCCTCGGCGCCTTCGGGAATCATGCCTTTGATGGCTTCTGCATTGTGGGACTTGTCGGTGGGCACGAACCGGATCGTATCGCCGGGTGCGGCCTTGACCAGATCCGGCTCGAATACCATCGCGCCTTTCTCGCCCTTGTTGAGCATCTGAATCTCGTGCTCAGCCGCCTGCGCTCCCCCCGCTAGCAGCACCGCCGTCAGGGCCGCCAATGCAATCGTCCGTTTCATGACCATCTCCTCTTTTCGTGACACACCACTCTCGGGTCCTTGTCTTGATATGGCCGGGGCCGTGGTAGGACTTTGCGGAATCACAAACAAAAGACCACATCGCCTGCGCCATGACGGCGCTTGCGGCCCCGAGTGGGCCGTGGAACATTTGCGTGAGACGAGGAGGATGCCGTTGAGCCGCCTTGACCGCTCCCTGATCGCCGATCTGCCGCTGTTTTCGGGCATGGCGCCCGCCGATCTCGACAGGATGATCGACACGGCAACGTCGCGCCGCGTACCGAAGGACGCCCTCGTGTTCGAGCAGGACAGCGAGGCGCAGTCTTTCTTCGTGCTCCTCCACGGGCGGGTGCGCGTCGTCAAGACCACGCCCGACGGCCATCAGGTGATCGTGCGCTACATCGGGGCCGGCGAGTTGCTCGGGATCGCCCAGGCGATCGGCCGCACGACCTATCCGGCGAGTGCCGTCGCGGTCGTCGATTGCGTCGTGCTCGTGTGGCCGAGCCGCCTGTGGGCGGAGTTCGCCGCTGCCTTTCCGACCTTCGGTGCAAATACCTACAAGACGGTCGGCGAGCGGCTTCAGGACGTCCAGTCGCAGGTGGTCGAGCTGGCGACCCAGCAGGTGGAGCGGCGGGTCGCGCACGCGCTCCTGCGGCTCGTCCAGCAGACGGGCAAGAAGTCCGAAGACGGACTGCTGATCGATTTTCCGATCTCGCGGCAGGACATCGCCGAAATGACGGGTGCGACGCTGCATACGGTGAGCCGCCTGCTGTCGGCATGGGAGCAGGAGGGGCTCGTGAAGAGCGGACGGCAGCGGATCACCGTGATCGAGCCCCATCGCCTATTGCTGATCGCCGAGGGACGGTCAGACAAGACCTGACGGGCACGCCAGCTATTCAATGGCGGCCAGAAGCTCACGGCGGAACCTCTCACTATCGAGCCCGTGCTCGCGGATGGCATCGTCGACCGTGTGGAATCCGGCAATCGGACAGCCGATGCACAGCAGCTGATGACGCAGCACCACGCGGATCGTTGTCGGCCATCGCCGCATGATCTCATCCATAGTCATGTCGTCGCGGTATTCTCGCAACATTGGCAGTCTCCGGTGAAGGGAACGACAACCATGGTCCCGACCCGAATCCGCTTCTTTGCGCAGCGACAAACAGTTTCAAATCGGTTGCAAGCGGCCCGCGGGCTTGGCTGTGCCCGCAATACCGCGGTTATCAACGGGTCGGAGGCGCGCTTCCACGAGCAGAGCTCTTGCGAGGAGCCGCACTCCGACGACGGCTAGCCCGAGGTCTCGGGGTCCTGGCTTCACCCAAATAGCCCGGAGCGCGGCCCGCCTGCGCCATATCCGCCAACGTGTGCTGGTCCAGCACGCTGATGAACGCCTCCAGTGCGTCGTCGAGCACACGGCTGATCGGCTGGCCTGTTCCGGCCTTGCCCTTGCGAAGCGGCTCGTCGTCCACAGCGACGTCCATCACTTCCATCGCGCGCACGACGTCCCCGATACGGATCTCGTGCGGCTCGCGAGCAAGGCGGACGCCACCATTCCGGCCTCTGACTGCCTGGACGAAACCGCTACGCGCCAGGAGGTGAACGATCTTGAACACGTTCTGCGGCGTGATCTCGAGCTGATCAGCAATTTCGGCAACCTTGAGAAGCTCATTCGGTGAGCGTGCACCATGAATCAAGATGCGGATCGCATGGCTCGTCTGCTTTGTCAGGCGCATGGCCGCTAGTTCTCCTTGCCTTGCAAGCCGATCGTGGCTGCGGCTTACCCCGGATTATACCCTACTGTTTCTCGTTTCCCTTATGATTCCGAAGTTCCCTTGAGAGCCCAGCATCGAGCACGGGCGAACTCCGGCATCGGGATATTAGATCGGATCGCAATCAGGCGATTTTCACAGCGTGATTGTCCCACTGCCAGCGCGTGCTGCTTTTGGTTCTGGCGTGATGCGACGGGCTTGCTCCGGACGCGATCTCGCCCCTGCCCGTCGTCAGCAGGAAACCATCTGTGGATGGCGCCACACCGGAAACATCGACCAGGGTCCGCTCGCCAAGGAGCCGGCCGGTGGCGACATCGATGAACAGAACAATCCCCCCGCGCGAGCCCGTCAGGGCCGCGATCTCTCCCGAAGCATCGACCGCAACGGAGCTGATGTAGCCGCGCAGCCGCGGCGACTGGTCGGCCGGAAGCTCGACCGTTTTCGGCTGCTCACCGAGGCGATGGCGCAGGATGAGCGGCGTACCGGCCGCGATATCGCCTTTGAATTGGCCACCGATCACCACCATCCTGCCCGCGCCGACATCAAGGTGGCGCAGCGAAAGTTTTCTCAACTCCTCCGGCAGCTCGTGGCGCTCGACAAGCTCACCGGTGATCGTGTCGACATAGGCGAGCGAGGGAGACATCGTCGCACGGTTGAGCTGCGTCCGGCCGCCGCCGACCGCGGGGTGGGTCTCGATGCCGCCATTGGCGATCACAAGTGTGCGCCCGTCCTTCATCAAGGCGATGTCATGCGGGCCGACGCCGTGCGAATCGAGCTCGCCGATCCGGCGAAAGCCAGCAGTTGCATCATAAAGACCGATACAGCCCCGGCCCGCCTCGAAGTCGTTCTCCGTAGCGAACAGGATTTGCCCATCCGGTGAAAAGACGCCGTGGCCATAGAAGTGGCGGTCGGGTGGTGTCGTGAAGCGGATCGGCTTCCAGCCTGGATCCCGGCGGAAAGCGACGGCGAATTTGCCGGGTCGGCGGGCGAACGCCACGCAGGTCCGTGTGACCGGGCAGACCGTCACATCATGTCCCCGCGCCGGCAAGGCCACGGCATTCACGTCCGTTCCGTCCGACCGGAAAATGGCCGCTGAGAAAGCGCCATTCAAAGACCCGCGGGCCGCGGCGAATAGCGGCTCGGCCTCAATGGCGGGCTCGGCCGTGACGCCATACGGCGTCAACCCGGAGGCCAGAAAAGCTCCGGCGCTTGCCAGGAACGCTCTGCGATCAGTCGCCATCGGATGCGTTGAACCCCATCGGCAGGTCGGTTGTCAGGCCGAACGCCTTCTCTGCAAGAAGCCGCGCGCTCTTCAGCGGAAAGCCGAGCGCGATGGCCTCGTCACGCTGCGGAGACTCGAAGAACTCGCGCACCTTGGCGAGCTTGGTCGACAGGCGTGCCAGGAATCCGAGCTCGAATTTCACTTGTTTGATCGCCTGCTCGGCCTCGGGCGAGCCGCGCGCCTTCGCCGTTCGCGTCGTCTCCTGCGCGAGGCCGCCATCCTCGATCAGTGAGCGCAGACCGGCAATCCGTGCCGCGATGAATGCCATCGTGAGATCCGACCGGGCAAACGGCCCGGGCAGGTCGCGCCCACGCACGGCCAATCCGAGTGGCCGCATGACCTCGACGTCGCGCACACGCTCGATGTTGTCGAGGTAGGCCCGGATCAACACATAGGTCGTTTCGGGAGGCGCGATGTAGGTCGGATTGCCGGGGCCAGCCGTCAGCCAGCGTTCAGACCAGATGCCTCCAGCCGACCAGGCCGCCTCGCTCGCGTGTGCGATATTCACCAGATTGCCGGCGATCGCCTGAGCATAGGAGCATTTGAACGCGCTATCCTCGCCCGGCTCCGGTGGCGTCACGATGAGTTGCTCGAGTGCCGGCAGGCCCTGCACACCGATGCTCATTTCGCCGAGCTTGCCGGCTTCCCGGTAATCAGGCGGGGCGTCCCTCAGTGCGCGCGCGACCTGGCGGCGCGCGCTGCCGTTTCGGTCGAGCCAGAAGAAGATGCGATCGTAGCGGTTCTCCTCGGCGAGCGGGCCGAAGTTCAGATGGGCGACACGACCCCAGGCGAGCACCGCTTGGCGGAACGCAGGCATGAGGCGGGAATAACGGAATTTTGGCTTATCCGCGCAAGATGCCGTTGCCTTTTGCAATTTCGAGAACGCGGCCGTCAGG
>JAEVZQ010000144.1 GCA_023392135.1 Pseudomonadota bacterium
CAAGGGGCGCGGGCCAGGGAAGGCCCAGACGCGCGGTTATCCTCCCGAGCACCGGTTGCCAATCCCTGACCAGATCCTCATACGAAAATATGACGCGCGCCCATTGCCTCGTCGAGGCTTCGGCCTCCAGAATGTGACGCAGCCACAACAGCCCGGCGAACGCGTCCCTCATACCGTCGCGCGCCTTCAGAGATTCAATTACGGCGAGGGGATTGCGCAGGGGCATCACGCAGCAAGGCTTCGCGGCTATGCTTGCCAACAGCTCTGCGTAGAAGGCCGCGAAACGACATATCCGCGGATCCTTTAGCACGATTAAAGGCGCTTGCCCGTACTCCTCTTCAATTAGGGTAGTTAATCCCGCGAACACCTCGGCCCGGCGCGCCGGGTCCATGCGGCCGAGGTCGAGCTTGCGCCAGTCATCCCACCGGCTTCCGGCCTCCGTCAGCATTCTGTCGTGAGCGGCGACGAGTGCGGAGGGCTCCCAGTGGCCAGCCTCGTTGCCGAAACCGGCACCCATAATTCTTTTGGGCAGCGCTGCTCCCAACAAGCTCAATGCGCGTGCGATCGCAGACGTGCCCGACCGGTGCATTCCGAGCACCAAGATGCAGTTTCTCGTGTCGGCTTCTGGTCGGTTGGCAGCGGCATCGCTCGCCGCATCAATCAGGAGTGTCATGAGGATCCAATGAATAAGGATGAATTGAGTTGATGGCGTCCGGAAAAAGCGTATGGCCTGGATCGCACGCGTGCTGCGGATGCGCTGATCGTGTCACTCAGCCTACTCCCTCCAATAGTCCCCGATCCATTCGGCGGGCATGAAGCGGTGCCGGCTGAGACGGAAGGACCGATAAGGGCGTGAGCGTTTGGCCGGATCATGCTCGCCGAGCATCGCAGATGCCGGCGTGATCGAGCCGTAGAAGACCAGTATTCGGCCAGTCGTCGGCGGAATGGGCCTGGCGAAATAGCGAAAGATACGGCTTCGCGGCAGACATGCGTGCGAAAAGGCGGGGCACCACTCGTCAGGCCAGAACGTTACATCGCCTACAGCCCGAGTAAGGAAATTCTGCTCCTTACAGCTGTATACGCGAGCGATCACATCCGGCGGGGTCGCGTAGAAGCGATCGAGAACCGCGCTCTCGAGCCCGGCAAAAAAGCGCACGACTGAGCTGTTGCCATAACCGAGATGGGAGTCCTTCCACTCGCGCACCATGCAAAAGCGTGCTGGAAAGGTGAAAAACGGGTCGAGATTGCCGATGACCACGACGTCGAGGTCAATGTAAAGCGTCATGCCTTCAAGGCCGGCAATTCCCTTTCGCATGAGGCCCAGCTTCGGCCAGTGCCGGCCGATCCGCGGGTCGAATTCGACCTCCGGCATTGGATGGCACTCCACATCCGGCCGGATGCCCTTCGGATCATCGGTGAAGCAGATGAGCCGAACACTCCAACTCGTGTTGCGGCGGACCATGGCAGACAGCCGGTTCACCCAGTCCGCCGCGTACCGCGTGCCCCATTTCATGCAGACCACATTGACGCGCCGGGTGTGTTGCGCGCCCTCGAACTGGACGCGCCAGTCGTTCTCGGCGAGATCAGCGGAGCAATCATTTGGAGCTGGCAAGCCCCACACCGAAAGGTCACTCGTTGTCTGCCCAGGGCCGGCTTCCGCGCCGCCAGGGATCGAGCTGGACCACCCCAAATCTTGCGCAACCATTGCGTGTCACCCAGAAGCACAGAACGAGTACTTACAGGGGCAACATCGCGAACGAGCCTTGCGGCAAGCTGGCGTGGAAGTCTGATTTGCAGGGGCTGTGAGTGGCGGGTGGGGACCGCCGTTCAGGCGCAAACCGCAGCTCGCAAGACATCAGAACTGAAAAGCCGAAGGCCTTCGAGCCACCATACCCTAAAGCACGTGCGGCTCAGGCCTCGCTCGAATCAGCGAGGCCCAGCTCGTCAACATAATCAGGCAGGCGGCGCGGTTTCCAGCCTATGCTGCGAGGCAGCACTTCTTATACTTTTTCCCCGACCCGCAGGGACATGGGTCGTTGCGACCGATCTTCGGCCCAGAGCGAACGAAAGGCGCGATATGCGTGTGGCCATGATGGTGGTGGTGATGGTGATGATCATGGTCGTGATGATCATGGCCGCAGCCGCATGCGTCGTCGTGCGCGTGGTCATGGGAATGCTGGCTCTGCCCACCCGCGCTGGCCTTGGTGTCGGCGCTCATCTGCTCGGACCTCGATGTTGGCTGCTGATATAGATATAGCGCGGGTGGGGTGCCCCGCAGACGCCTGTTAGTCGCACCCCGGTACCCGTTGCAGTCGCGCGGGGATTATCGTAACGGCTCGTCATGATAGATACCGTTCTTATTCTTGATTTCGGCTCCCAGGTGACGCAGCTCATCGCCCGTCGCGTGCGCGAGGCAGGGGTTTACTGCGAGATCTTGCCTTTCGACAAGGCCAAGGAAGGGATCGAGCGCCTGAGGCCAAAGGCAATCATCCTCTCCGGCGGCCCATCCAGCGTCTATGACCTCGGCACGCCCGCGCCACCACGAGAAGTCTATCAGGCCGGCGTTCCGGTTCTGGGAATCTGCTACGGCGAGCAGACCATGGTCGCTCAGCTCGGCGGTGAGGTGACGCCGGCCTCCCATCGCGAGTTCGGACGCGCCGAGGTGGAGGTGGTTGCCGACAGCGCGCTGTTCGAAGGGGTCTGGCATAAGGGCATGCGCGACCAAGTGTGGATGAGCCACGGCGACCGCGTCGAAAAGATTCCGCCGGGGTTCGAGGTGATCGCCGTCTCGGCCAACGCCCCTTTCGCGGCTATTGCGGATGAAGAGCGCCGGTTCTATGGGGTCCAGGTCCACCCGGAGGTAATGCATACGCCGCGTGGCGCCGAGCTTCTTACCAATTTCGTGCGCAAAGTTGCTGGTTGCAGTGGCGACTGGTCCATGCGGGCTTTCCGCGAGTCGGCGATCGAGCGCATTCGTGAGCAGGTCGGCGAGGGTCGAGTGATCTGCGGGCTCTCCGGCGGCGTAGATTCCGCTGTGGCGGCGGTGCTTATTCACGAGGCGGTCGGTGACCAGCTCACCTGCATCTTCGTCGACCATGGCCTGCTGCGACAGGGGGAGGCCGACGAGGTCGTGTCGCTGTTCCGGGGGCACTACAATATCCCGCTGGTGCATGTCCGAGCCGAAGACACCTTCCTGGGCGCACTCGAAGGCGTGAGCGACCCGGAGGCCAAGCGCAAAGCGATCGGGCGGATCTTCATCGATGTCTTCGATGAAGAGGCGCACAAGCTTGGCGGGGCGGAGTTCCTGGCCCAGGGCACGCTCTACCCCGACGTGATCGAGAGTGTGTCCTTCACGGGCGGCCCGTCGGTGATGATCAAATCGCACCACAACGTCGGCGGCCTGCCTGAACGCATGAAGCTCAAGCTGGTCGAGCCCCTGCGCGAGCTCTTCAAGGACGAGGTGCGCGCGCTCGGGCGCGAGTTGGGGCTGCCTGAAAGCTTCATCAGCCGTCACCCGTTCCCGGGTCCAGGCCTCGCAATACGCGTGCCCGGAGAGATCACGCGCGAGAAGCTCGAAATTTTGCGCCGTGCCGATGCGATCTACCTTGAGGAGATCCGCAAGGCAGGGCTTTACGACACCATCTGGCAGGCCTTTGCTGTCCTGCTGCCGGTGCGTACCGTTGGCGTCATGGGCGACGCGCGCACCTACGACCACGTGTGCGCGCTCAGGGCCGTGACCTCCACCGATGGCATGACCGCTGACTACTACCCATTCCCGCACGACTTCCTCGGCCGGACGGCGACGCGGATCATCAACGAGGTGAAAGGCATCAATCGCGTCGTTTACGACATCACCTCCAAGCCGCCCGGCACGATCAAGTGGGAGTGAGGGCTACAAACGACGTCGATAGCGTAGATCCGGAGGTCTTCACGCGCGAGCAGTCGCTGTAGCCTGGGTTCGGTTCCGTTATCGGTATTCTGCAACTCTGCCTCGCAAGTTCGAGCTGCATCACCTTCAAGACGATGTAAGCCACTCCAGCCGACGGAGCACTCTGGCGTAGAGTAGCGCACTGGCGGCCCCACGCCTTGTCTGATCACGCACCAAATGCGCCGTCGATCGTATGCATCGCCCCGGTTACGAAGCCCGCTTCCGGACCTGCCAGCCAGGCCACCATACCCGCGATCTCTTCCGGACGCCCGTGGCGCTTGATGGCCATGAAACTGTGCATCAGGTCCTTGTTCGGCCCATCGGCCGGGTTCGCGTCGGTGTCTATCAGCCCAGGCTGAACCACGTTGCGCGCGGTTACGACGCCGTGAGCGTTGCCGACCTCACCGACAGTCTCGACATCCATCCGCCCAGTTTCTACGCCGCGTTCGGGAACAAAGCCGGCCTCTACGCGCGTGTTCTGGACAGGTACGCCGGCACCGACGCGATCCCGCTCGCCGACCTCCTGCGCCCGGACCGCCCCGTCGCCGAATCGCTTGCTACCGTGCTGGAGGACGCGGCACACCGCTACGCCGCTGATCCCGATGCCACGGGTTGTCTTGTGCTGGAGGGAACCCGCTGCAACGACCGGGAGGCGCGAGAGGCCGCCCGCGCCTACCATGTCGCTGCCGAAGACACGATCCGTCACTACATTGCGGCACGCCACCCAGAAGAAGCCGAGCGCCTGACGGACTTCGTCAGCACCATCATGGTGGGGCTATCCGCCAAGGCACGCAACGGGCACGGGCTAGACCAGCTTCTCGCCACCGCACGCCTTGCCGGGTTGGCGATTGCGCAGTCCATTCCCGCCTGAAGCAATGCGTTTTACGGCGAACCACAGAGTCTTGAAAGGCCAAGAGGGGGCGGATGCGGAAAAGTCGGCCGATCCTGAATCAGGCATCTGCTTCGCCGCGCGCATGAACCCCAAGCAGGCTTTGCCCCCTGACAATCTGCTCCGATGACGGTTCGATTATCGCGCATCTGAAATGTGCGATAATTGCTGTTCAAGCCCGCTTAAAAAGAAAAAGCCCCCAGCACGATGACTGAGGGCCAAGGCAAGCTCGGCTCGGATGCGGGTGGTCGGGGGAAAATCCGGGCCGAAAAAGTGCCTCAGTAAAAGCCTTTGCAGGCGAAATACTTCGTCTTCCAGAAGTGCTTTCCTGTATGCTTCCACTTGTAAAAATAGAAGCCACAGTCGTCATAGTGGACAAAATGCGGCTTGTACCGCTTATGCCAGACGAAGCCGAAGTGCTTATGGTGTTTGTGGCCGTGGAAGCCCTTCCCTTTGGCTTCCGCAGCTGGCGCCATCAAGGTGGAAAACGCTATCAGCCCCGTAGCCAGTCCCATGATCATCGTCTTGCTCATCTCTCAACTCCTGGTTCGGTTTGACGACCCCGCAGGCGCTCATGATCTCCCGGGGTTTTAGCGGCGGCGGCATTGCCGTCCGTCGATATGAGGAGAATGCCGGATGAGCGTGCAGAGCGCTGTCACGCGCGGAACACTGCAATGACAGAACGCGATTTTTTTTTGGAGCCGGCGGAGGCGGAGGGGGCATGGGCGCTCGAGCCATTCAGTTTTGCCGAGCGCCGTTGCCTTAATCGGAGGGAGGCTCACACCCGCATTTGCGAGCGCTGGACTAGGTCGCGCGCAGCGCTGGTAATCCAATCGCGAGCTGATCGTTGATCTTGTGCACGCCATCCGTTGCTTCGATAAGAACGTGCAGTGCCCTGCGCTGTTCTGCTGAAGCAACGAAGCCGGTCAGCTCTACAGCACCGTCGCGCACAGCCAGATTGATGAAAGTGTCCTCGAGCCAGTCCTGCGCGCGCATTTTCTCCTGCAACGACTTCTCCAGCGCTGCATCGCTCATCGATGGGCGTACGACTTCTGTCTGGCTCAACGCGCGTACGATGTCTGCTCGGGAAATGATGCCGACGAGTTTGCCGTCCTGCAGTACCGGCAGTCGTTTCACCTTATGCTTGTCGAGGGTGCGGGCAATCTCGCTCAGGTCCGCGTCCTCGCCAACGGAAATGACAGGATGAGTCATGACATTCTCGGCTCTCAGCCCGTGAGTCTTGGTGTACTGACGGGCCAGAGCATCCGGGTCGCTGAAAAAATTCAACCACCACTTGCGCGGCGGCACTGTTCCGATTTCAGCGCGGCGCAGCAGGTCGCTCTCGCTGACGATTCCGACCACCGTACCGTCCGCCGAGACTACCGGGACGCCGCTGATCCGCTTCTCGGTCATGAGAGCAGCAATGTCGCGAACAGGCATTGCTGGTGTAACCGTGACAACGTCCCGGCTCATGATTTGGTGAGCTTTCATATTCCGCCTCCCTGGTCTGGTGCTGTCCTGGGCCGATATGCTCAGCAATCTGCACACTGCACCTTGATCCTCATCAACACGCGAGCCGTACGACCGTTCCGCGAAACGTCGATCAACCTGTACTTGCGCAAGCCCGATTGCCGCAATTTTGGCGTAAATGCGTATGCAACATAACCGGGTCTTCATTAACGGAGAGTGAGCACGGGGGACCCGGTGAGAAATCATGTTAGGCTGCTCGGATTGGCGACCGCCATTGCAGCCCTCTTCAGTTTAGCTTCGGCCGGTCAGGCGGCGCCGGCCTCGAACTCTCTCAAGGTCCAGCGCGATGGGACGATGAGCATCGCAGGTCGCAGCCTGCGCTGTGGCAACGTGCGCAATGTGCTCGATGGCGGCCTTCCCAGCGAGGGCGCAGCCGCGCCCGGCGTGCTCGTGATCAATCCACGACTGCTCAACCGGATGCCGCCGACAGTGCGCATTTTCGTCTATTATCACGAGTGCGGCCACCACAGCGTCGGCGCCAGCGAGCTCGGAGCAGACTCCTGGGCCGTCAACCGGGGGGTCAGTGAGGGCTGGCTCGATCGATCCGGCCTGCAGCAGGTCTGCCGCTCCTTCGGCAACATGCCGCGGACGCCGACGCATCCGTCATCCCGGAGCCGCTGCCGCAATCTCGAGCGGGTGTATGCCAAGGCGCTCGCCAGCAAGGCCCCGCTGCCATCGAGGAAGCCGGTCGAGCAGGCCAATGCCGTCAACCCAACGCTCGTTTCCGGTCCAAAGCTCATCGGCGCCGGAAGCACGGAGCCGGGCAAGACCGCCTCCTCGCGTCGGCGTCCGGCCAATCGCGCCGCTCACTGAGCCTGCAGACCCGGGTAACGTGCTTTGAAAGGCCGCGCTAAAGAGCGCGGCCTTTCATCAGGATTAGAAGCCGGCCCACATGATCGGCTGGAGCAGCTACAGCGCCTCGAACACCGCTTTGCTGTCGGTTGGCGCCTGATCCCGCCGCTCCGTCATCCCATAGTCACGGATCACGCCGGCAACGCGGAGCCGATACCCGGCAAAAACGCCGGCGCGGCCCTTGGCTTGCGTGCGGCGATGGCCCGGGTAATTGCGCCAACGGGCGACAGCCTCCTCGTCTCGCCAGATGGACAGGGAGAGAATCTTGTCGGGATTCGTGAGGCTCTGGAACCGCTCAACCGACATGAAACCATCAATTTTCTCGAGCTGAGGTTTGAGTTCAGCGGCCAGGTCGAGATACTCCTGCCAGCGCCCTTCTGCGGGTGTCACTTCGAAAATGACTGCTATCATCGCTTCTCACCTCATATAGAGACTGGAACGGAAAACGCGGGCCAGCTCGAGTTCACCTCAATCGTCCGTCACGCCAGCGCAATTAGCTTTGCTCCAGCCAGGCGATGCAATATCATCGGACACGAACGAAGTGAAAAGCAAGCCCAAGAGGCGAGGGAGGCGCAATGGCGGATGCAGTTTCGGCGATCATCGGAATGGTGCTGATGATTGGCTTCGTCGTGGCGATCGTGACTACGGTGGCCGAAATCCCCCTGTGGATCGTCTCGATCTTCGCTTTCATCTTAATGGGGTTCGCTTTCTGGCAGGATGCTTTCGCGCCGCTGCTCCGCCGGTCGCAG
>JAEVZQ010000339.1 GCA_023392135.1 Pseudomonadota bacterium
CGCCTGACGAGGTCCGTCGCCTTGCCGAGGAGAGCTATGGCAAGATCCCGGCCAATCCCGAGATCGACGCGCGCAAGCGGCCGATGGATCCGGAGCAGCGGGCCGCCCGCCGCGTCGAGATCAAGGATCCACGCGCCGGCAAGGCTTCGGTGCAGCGCTATTACGTGACGCCGAGCTATCTCACGGCGAAGGATGGCGAGGCCGAGGCGCTCGACCTGCTCATGAAGATCGCGGGGTCAGGCGCCACCAGCCGGCTCTACCAGAAGCTCGTCTCGACCGCTAAGGTCGCGTCCTCGGCCGGCGGCTGGTACGGCGGATCGAGCATGGACTTCGGCAAGATCGCCGTCTACGCCATTCCCGCCGACGGCATCTCCCTCGATAAGGTCGAGCACGCCATTGACGAGGTGCTCGCGGACATCGTCGAGAACGGTGTCACCGAGGCCGAGCTCGAGCGGGCGAAGAAGGCCTATCTTGCGGAGTACATCTACGAGAGCGACAACCAGGCGACACTTGCCCGCCGCTACGGATGGGGGATGGTCGTCGGCCGCACGGTGGAGGACATCGAGGCTTGGCCGGAGAAGATCGCCAAGGTGACGCTGGACGACGTGAAGAAGGCGGCGGCGCGCTACCTCGATCCGCGGCGGTCGGTCACGGGCAGGCTGCTACCCGTTGCGCCCGACGTCGTTCAGGAAACCGGCGCTCCTGCGCCTCAGAAGCGCTCGTGAGGGAGGTCAGGTCCATGGCTGGTAACCGTTGGCAGGGCTTGCCCCGCTCTCTTTCAACACATTTCACGGTTGTTGCGCTCGTATCCGCGTTTCTGTTCGGAGCGACTGCAACGTACGCGACATCAGCATCGGCAATGAAAATCCAAACTGTTAAGAGCCCCGGTGGCATCGAGGCCTGGCTGGTCGAGGAGCACAGCGTGCCGCTGATGGCGATGCGCTTCGCTTTCGAGGGCGGCAACTCGCAGGATCCGACGGGCAAGGAAGGCGTGGCCAACTTCCTCACCGCGATGATGGACGAGGGCGCCGGTGACCTCACCGCGATCCAATTCCAGGAGCGCATGGAGGAATCCGCCGTGCGCATGGGCTTCGAGGACAGCCGGGATTCGCTCTACGGCAGCTTCGAGACGCTGACCGCCAACCGCGACGAGGCTGTCGAGCTGCTGCGCCTCGCCGTCAACAAGCCGCGCTTCGACGCAGACGCGATGGAGCGCATTCGCGGCCAGCTCCTGACCAGCCTCGCATTCGCCGCCAAGGACCCGGATCGGGTTGCCGCGCGCGAGTGGTTCGCTGCCGCCTTCCCGGGCCATCCGTACGGCCGCCCGGCCATGGGCACCGTGGAGAGCCTGGCAAAGGTCACGCGAGATGACCTGGAGAGCTATCGCAAGCGCGTCTTCGCGAAGAGCACGCTGAAAGTGGCGGTGGTCGGCGACATCGATGCCGAAACCCTCGGCAAGTTGCTAGATGATGTGTTTGGCAGTCTTCCCGAGAAGGCCGAGCTCCAGCCGGTGCCGTTCGTCGAGCCGAAGAAGGGCGGTAATCTGCGTGTCGTCGAGATGGCCGTGCCGCAGTCCGTTGCCACCTTCGGCCTCGCCGGCATTCCCCGGAAGGACCCGGATTTCATCCCGGCCTTCGTCATGAACCACATTCTCGGCGGCGGCGGCTTCGCCTCGCGGCTGATGGAGGAGGTGCGCGAGAAGCGCGGGCTGGCCTATTCGGTCTACAGCTACTTGCAGCCCTATCAGCACACGGCCATCTTCGCCGGCGGCGTCGCCACGAAAAACGAGGAGATCGGCCAGTCGCTGGAAGTGATCCGTGGCGAGCTGCAGCGCATGGCCACAGATGGTCCGACGTCGGAGGAGCTCGAGAATGCCAAGAGCTATCTCGTCGGCTCCTACCCGCTCCGGTTCGACACGAATGCCAAGATCGCCAATCAGCTCTTAGGGATCATGCAGGACGGGCTCGGCAAGGAGTACGTCGAAGAACGCAATTCGCTGATCGAGGCCGTGACGCTGGATGACGTGAAGCGGGCGGCGAAGCGCATCCTGTCCACAGATAACCTCATCATGACCGTCGTCGGCCAGCCGAAGAACCTCAAGGAGCGCATCTGACGTTCCGGCCCGTGGCGAGCCTTCCCGGCTTGGCACGAGCAAGGGACTCAGGTCTAAGTGCATCCCCGTCGGTAGCGGCCAGAGGAGATGTGACGGCATGGTCGGGTCGGCGCGCGCCAGCTCAGCAGCAGACCACCCCCCTTATCGGCAGAGCATCGAAGGCGTTCTCGATCAGGCGATCGGCGATCACGGGTTGACCCTGACGGACCTGCAGAGCTGGCTCGACAAGCTCGCGCCAGGTCTGGAGGGCTTGCAGCAGGACTGGGAAACCGGAAGCCTGCCGCTGTTGCGCGTCCCAGGGGAAGCATCGGACATCGCGGCTGCCGAGGAGGCTATGGCGCGCCTCTCGGTGGGCGCGGAGGTTTTAGTTTTCTTCGGGACCGGCGGCTCCAGCCTCGGCGGTCAGACCCTGGCGCAGCTCGGAGGCTGGGATATTCCCGGCACCGCAGATGAAGCGCAGAAGAGGCGTCCGCGCACACGCTTCTACGATAATCTTGATCCGGATACCCTGGGACGTTCGCTGGCGAGCCTGGATCTGGCGACGACCCGGTTCGTCGTTGTCTCCAAGTCTGGCAACACCCCCGAGACGCTGGTCCAGGCACTCGCTGCGCTGAACGCGGTCAGGAAGACGGACCTGTCGAGCGAAGTCCCCCGTCTGTTCCTCGGACTGACGGAGCCCGCAATTCCGGGCCGCGAGAACGGGCTGCGGCAGCTCTTCGAAGCGCACGGGATTCCCCTGCTCGATCACCACACCGGGATCGGCGGGCGCTACTCCGTGCTGACGAACGTGGGCCTTCTGCCAGCGATCGCGCGCGGCCTCGATGTGCGGGCCATCAGGGCAGGTGCTGCTCGCGTCATCGAGCAGCTCCGGGCCGCCAAGCATCCCGCGGACGTTCCCGCCGCGGTCGGCGCCGCGGTGAACATCGCCCTCGCCAGAGAGCGGGGTGTGCGCATCGCCGTGATGATGCCTTACGCCGACCGCCTCGCCCGGTTTGCGCACTGGTACGTGCAGCTCTGGGCCGAAAGTCTGGGCAAGAACGGCATGGGGACCACTCCCATCGCCTGCCTGGGTCCCCTCGATCAGCATAGCCAGCTTCAGCTTTTCATGGACGGCCCCCGCGAGCATCTGATTTCGGTGCTGCGGGTCGCGACATCCGGGACAGGTCCGCGCGTCGATCCGGAGCTTGCCGCGAAGGCCGGTCTTGACGAAATGGCGGGCCGCTATGCCGGTGACCTCGTCGCGGCGCAGACTCACGGCGTGCCCGAAGCGCTGACCCAGGCCGGCCGACCGGTGCGGATATTCGAGATCGACCGGCTCGACGAGCGCGCGCTCGGCGCACTCCTGATGCATTTCATGCTGGAGACGATCCTCGCCGGCCGGCTCCTCGGCGTCGATCCATTCGACCAGCCGGCCGTGGAGCTCGGCAAGAAGCTCTCGCGCGAACGGCTGCAGCAGGGCACCTGACAGGCGCAGCTTCAGGGGGAACCCGTGGCCATCCGGCAGCTATCACCGGACACAATCAATCGCATCGCCGCGGGCGAGGTGATCGAGCGGCCTGCGAGCGTCGTCAAGGAGTTGGTCGAGAACGCGATCGACGCGGGCGCCTGCGAGGTCGAAATCGTCACCTCCGGCGGGGGCATTTCCCTCATTCGCGTCGCCGACGACGGTGCCGGCATGGACCGGACGGATCTTGCGCTTGCGGTCGAGCGTCATGCCACCTCGAAGCTCAACGGCGACGATCTGCTCGACATCCAGACCCTCGGATTTCGTGGCGAGGCGCTGCCGTCCATCGGCTCCGTATCTGAGCTGACGATCGTCTCGCGCGCCCGCGGCTCCGAAGAGGCCTATTCACTTCGCGTGGAGCGTGGCCGCAAGTGCCCCCTCATGCCGGCAGCTGGCAATCGAGGCACGCGCGTCGAGGTGCGCGACCTGTTCTCGGCTACCCCGGCGCGGCTCAAATTCCTGAAATCCGAGCGCGCCGAGAACATGGCCATCGCCGATGTCGTGAAGCGGCTTGCCATGGCCCACCCGGAGGTCGGGTTCGTGCTGGTCACGGGAGAGCGCACGCCACTGCGGCTGCCCGCGAGGCCCCCCACGCCCGAGGGGCTCCTGGACCGGCTCGGCCAGGTGATGGGCCGGACGTTCGTGGACGATGCGCTGGAGATCGCGGGCGAAAAGGAAGGCATTCGCCTTTCCGGCTACGCGGGGCTGCCGACGCTGCACAGGCCGGATACGACCCAGCAGTTCCTGTTCGTGAACGGACGGCCCGTGCGTGACAAGCTGCTCGTGGGCGCTGTGCGCGCCGCCTACTCCGACCTTATCCCACGTGGCCGCCAGCCGCTGCTCGCCATTTTCGTCGACCTCGACCCGCGCGAGGTGGACGTCAACGTGCATCCGGCGAAGGCCGAGGTGCGGTTCCGGAACTCGGCTGGAGTCCGCTCGCTGCTGGTCGGTGCTCTCGGGCACGCATTGCGGCAGGCGGGTCACCGCGCCTCCGCCTCCGGCGGGGTTGCGGCCGCGGACGTTATCTCACAGCGCAGCGCGTGGGCGCCTTCCGCGTACGCGCCATCTGCCTTGCGACAGGAACCTGCACGGAGCTTCACGCGGGCTATGTCTCCCGGCTTCGCCGAAGCGATGCAGGCACCGCTCGATGCCATCGATCAGCCGAGCGCTCAAAATTATGACCAAGCTCCCGCATCGGCCGATCTGCTGGATCATCCGCTGGGCGCCGCCCGCTGTCAGATTCACGAGACCTACATCATCGCGCAAACTCGCAACGCGATGGTCATCATCGACCAGCATGCGGCCCACGAACGCCTCGTCTACGAACGGATGAAGGCGATGCTCGCCGACGGTGGCGTCGCACGCCAGGGGCTGCTCATCCCCGAGATCGTCGAGGTCGGGGAGGACGAGGCGGCGGCTCTCGCCGATTACGCGGATGAGCTGGCCGACCTGGGACTCGTGCTGGAGCGGTTCGGACCAGGCGCCGTCGCCGTGCGCGAGACACCTGCGCTCCTCGGCCAGACAGATGTCAGGGGACTCGTTCGCGATCTCGCGGCGGACATCACGCGGGATGGAGAACGGCTCGCTCTCAAGGAACGCCTAGAAGCGATCTGCGCCACCATGGCCTGCCATGGCAGCGTGCGCGCGGGGCGGCGGCTCACCGCGGCCGAGATGAATGCGCTGCTCCGGGAGATGGAGGCAACGCCGCTTTCGGGGCAGTGCAACCACGGTCGTCCCACGTACGTGGAGCTGGCCCTCAACGACATCGAACGCCTGTTCGGGCGCAGGTGACACCGGGCCCGAACGTGGCGAGCCCTGGGCGTTCGACGTCCCAGGGCCGCAGTGCCCGCGATGTCGGCTCAAGCTCAGCCCAGCGGAGTCCTCCTGCGACCCCAGATACCGATGGCAAACAGCAGGGCGGACGCCAGCACAAGCACGACGAGCGTCAGGTTAGGCACGTAGAAGGTCGTGTAGACCTCCCAGCCCGCCAGGCGGAGGAGCTGCGTCACTTCTGTGTGGACGCCGATGAGATTGCCGCCCAGGGTTCCCGTTATTCCGAGGAGGGCGCTGCCCAGGATTGCCAGCCCGGCCATCACCCACCGCCCGGCTCCCTGCCAGACGCGTTCGCCCTGGATCCACAGTATCGCGAGCATCAGCGCCCAGTAGGCCGTGGTCCAGGACGCCATCAGCATGTGATTACGTCCCAGCGGAGTCGCGGAAAGCGCTTCCCACGGCCACACCATGAGGCCGACCGCGTACGCAGCAATTCCCGTCAGCAAGCCGATTGAGAGAAGCGGTACAAGCGCTCGCTCGATGGCCTGCGCCAATGTTCCGTTTGAGAGCGCACGCACGAGGATGGCGAGAGTCGCCGTCATCCAGATTGCAATGGGGAAGTGAACGAGCACGACGTGATAGGCGGCCATTGTCAGACTCCCTTGCTCCGGTTGAGGGCGGCGTTGACGGCGACCCCGAAGCCCGCGATCAACAGCAGACCGGCGAACAGCGTCAGCAGCCACTGACGCCGGATCTCGTTTGCGAACTCCATCTCGACACCGTACCGGGCGAGCTGCTCCTCGTTATGACGGAACCTCACCGGTACGCCCGCCTTGATCTGGTCGGAGCCGGCATGTCTTGCGCTGGTCAGGTGGGGCCAGCTCACCTGGCCGGGGTAGAACAGCTTGATGTCGGTCCACGCCTGATCCCACCGCGGCTCATCGCCGTCGAACCGCGCAGCAACCATCCGGGCGTCGCGATCGAGCCCCAGGGTGACCGGCAGTGAGACGTAATGCCAGCGGCTGCCCAGTGCGTGGCGGTGAACTGCGAACGCGATATTGTAGACGCGCTTTTCGACGAAGGCTTTGTCGTCCAGAGGACTCGCGGTATCCATGGCCCGGGTCAGCGTGACGTCCCAATAGCCATCCTGCCAGCGTGCCTTGCCTGCGACCTTGATGCTCGAGCGCGAGCCTTCGCCTTCTCTGAGCAGTCTGCGCGGAATCGTGTCGCCGTCCTTCCATTGCTGTGCGGGATCGAACGCGACGGCAGTCGCCTCGCTGATGAAGTAGGTATGCTCGAAGCCCAGCTTGCGCTGGATCAAATCATCCCAGCTCAACGCACGGCGACCTGTTTTTTCCGGATCGAGCATAAATCGAGGCTGCTTTGTTTCCGGATCCCAGTTGTCGGTGAACGGACCCTTTCCCGAATCGCTGCCGCGCAGTTCAAAGATGTACTGGTCATCCGAGGCGCCGATTGGATTGGATC
>JAEVZQ010000388.1 GCA_023392135.1 Pseudomonadota bacterium
GCCTTCGAGGCAAGAGCGGAGGAGCGCGACACCCGCGGGTTCATCTCGATGATGACGAGGCGCCCGTCCGCGGGGTTCACCGCGAACTGCACGTTGGAGCCGCCCGTCTCGACACCGATCTCGCGCAACACCTTGATCGAGGCGTCGCGCATGATCTGGTATTCCTTGTCGGTCAGCGTCAGCGCCGGCGCGACGGTGATGGAGTCGCCTGTGTGCACGCCCATCGCATCGACGTTCTCGATGGAGCAGATGATGATGCAGTTGTCCGCCTTGTCGCGGACGACCTCCATCTCGTACTCCTTCCAGCCGAGCACGCTCTCCTCGACCAGCACCTGATGGGTCGGCGAGGCATCGAGCCCCCGCTCGACGATCTCGACGAACTCCTCGCGGTTATAGGCGACACCGCCGCCGGTTCCGCCGAGCGTGAATGATGGGCGGATGATGGCCGGCAGCCGCACGTATTCCAGTGCGGCCAGCGCCTCGGACATCGAGTGGGCCAGCTTCGACCGGGGCGACTCCAGCCCGATCTTGTCCATGGCCTCGCGGAAGAGCTGCCGATCCTCGGCCTTGTCGATGGCCTCGGCGCGGGCGCCGATCATTTCAACGCCGTACTCTGCCAGCACGCCCTGCTTGTGCAGTGCAAGCGCCGTATTGAGCGCCGTCTGCCCGCCCATGGTCGGCAGCAGCGCATCCGGGCGCTCCTTCGCGATGATCTTGGCGACGATCTCCGGTGTGATCGGCTCGATGTAGGTGGCATCGGCCAGCTCCGGATCCGTCATGATGGTCGCCGGATTGGAGTTGACCAGGATGATCCGGTAGCCCTCGGCCTTGAGCGCCTTACACGCCTGGGTGCCGGAGTAGTCGAACTCGCACGCCTGCCCGATGATGATAGGCCCCGCGCCGATGATCAAGATGGACTGGATGTCGGTGCGTTTGGGCATGGAAATTCCATCAGGCTCGGGTCGGCGCACCCTCGGCCCGCCGGGCGGTGAAGGCTCGCACAGTGGAGATCGATTTCAGGCTAGGCGGGCCTTATAGCAAGGTTGGCGAGCGACGGAACCCCGAAAAGTGTTTGCAACCTGCGCGCCGATCGACGCGGACCCAGGACGGACAAGGATGCCGGGACGCAGAGTCCGTCGGTCATGCGGCGCAGGTGCTGTTTAAATGTGCTGGGTCTTCAAAGTCGCCCATGCCAAGTGCTTATATTCGCGCAGGGCTTGTGAGGCGCGCATTTTTCGCGCAGGCTGTTGAAGCGCGTCCGGTGGTCATTAAGCCGGTCGCGGCCCGGCCGAAAGAGGCTCGGCCGAGCGAGCAAAGGCGTTCCTCCTGCGGAGGAGTGGAACGCGCGAGGTAAGGCCATGTCTATCGAGGACGAAATCAGGACCTTGCAGCAGATCCCCATGTTCCGGGATCTGGAGGTCAGTAAGCTCAAGCTGATGGCCTTCGCGGGCCAGAGAATAACCTGCCGCGCTGGCGACCTGCTATTCGACGTGGGTGATCCGCCCGATGCGGTCTACGTGCTGCTGGAGGGCGAGGTCGACGTCATCCGGACCGGTCCCGGAGGCGAGGTGCTGCTGGCCCGTCTCGGCAAGGACGAGCTCATCGGTGAAATCGGCGTGCTCTGCAATAAGTGCCGCAACGCCCGCATCGTGGCCCATTCCAACGTGCAGGCCCTGCGCATCGAAAAGATCACGTTCATGCAGATCGTGCAGCAGGTGCCTCAGCTCGCCATGGCGATCATTCGGGAGCTCAGCGAGCGGCTCGAGCACACCAGCGACTTGCTGACCGAACGCGGGTGAGCGGTTCGCGGCCAGAGCAAAAGAAAAGGGTGCCTCATCGGGGGGAGACCTAGAGGCACCCTGGACCACAGATCGAGTTAGGGGGCATGACCAGTGGTCGAACGCTGAACGCGCGCACCTGAAATTGGTTCCATCACGGACGATCGGTTTCGGTTGAAGTCCAGCATCTGTGACACGGGCGCAACACTTCCAGAGATGGACACCTCGCCCGCGGAAGGGCACATGAACCGATGCTGGCCGATGTTTGAGTGTTTCGGCCAGAGTTCAAGGGGACCAATTCGAAGATGCGCCTAACACTCCTCGCGATTCTTGCGCCTGCTTTCATGCTTGCCGCCCCGGGTACCGGGACTGCGGCGGATGGCGACCTCGAGAGAGGCCGCGAGATGGCCGAGCGGCTCTGCGCGGTCTGTCATATGAATGCCGGCCAGGGAGAGAAGGCAGGAGCGAGCGGTGTCCCGAGCTTCAGGGCCGTCGCTAACCGCCCCGCCCAGACCCCGAAAGGTGTGGAGTCCTGGTTGCAGTCCGTCCCGCCGATGATGCCGAACCACCGCCTGACGCGAGATGAGATCCGCGCGCTCGCATCCTTCATCATGTCGCTGCGCAAGACGCCTTGAACACACTTGCGGATTCATCGCGGTTGCAGCCTCCGCGGGGGAATGCTTAGACAGTTGGAGCCACGGCAGAAGCGAGACAGATGATCATGACTTCGCTCAGGACCAACTCGAAGATCGAAGCCGAGTACCGCGCCCGCACCCGGCACTCTGCGGAACTCTACGAGCAGGCCTGCCAGGTGATCCCGGCGGGCCTGACGCATGACTCCCGCACGCTCCTGCCCTACCCGATCTATGCGTCACGCGCGACCGGCCCGCGCAAGTGGGACGTCGACGGCAACGAGTACGTCGATTATTTCGGCGGCCATGGCGCCCTGCTCCTCGGCCACAGTCATCCGGCCATCGCCGAGGCGGTGACCCGGCAGGTGACCCTCGGCACGCACTGGGGGTCATCGCACGAGCTGGAGGTCCGCTGGGCGCAACTCGTGAACCGGCTCATTCCCTGCGCCGAACGGGTGAGGTTCACCGCGTCCGGCACCGAGGCATCACATCTGGCGCTCAGGCTTGCCCGCGCGTTCACGGGCAAGCCCAAGGTGATCCGCTTCGTCGGGCACTTTCATGGCTGGCACGATCAGGTCGCTGCCGGGTCCATGTCGCATTACGACGGCGGCGTGCCGGCCGGCATTCTGCCGTCGATCGTGGAGCACACGATCCTGCTCCCGACGGACGATCCTGCGCGCGTTGCCGATACGCTCAGCAATCGGGACGATGTCGCTGCCATCATCTTCGAGCCTTCCGGCGCGTCGTGGGGACAGGTACCCATGCCGCCGGGCTTCATTGCCAGGCTGCGTGAGATTAGCAGTCAGCACGGCGTGCTGCTCATCTTCGACTAGGTCATCACGGGCTTCCGCTGGTCGCGGGGCGGAGCGCAGGCGCGTATCGGCGTGACGCCGGACATGTGCGTGCTCGCCAAGATCGTCGCGGGTGGACTGCCCGGCGGCGCGGTCGCCGGCCGCGCCGACGTCATGGACCAGCTCGACGCAGCCGCCGCCAAACGCAGCGCGCGCGAGAAAATCGGGCATCAGGGGACGTTCAACGCCAATCCGCTCTGCGCAGCAGCGGCCGTGGCCACCCTCTCCATCGTCGAGAAGGAGGACGTGTGCGAGCGCGCGGAGCACACCGCCGAGGCGATCCGTTCCGGGATGCGCCAGATCCTGATCGAAGAGCAGGTTCCGTGGGGCGTCTACGGCGACGCGTCCACCTTCATCATTTTCCAAAACCCGAAGAACCTGCCGGTCGACCCGGCGACCTTCGACCCACTGCAGTACGGATTTTCAGAGCTCAAGGCCGCCCGCAACGCCGACCGTGCCAACAGGCTCCGTCTCGCGCTGCTGGCAAACGGCGTCGATATCATGGGTGCGCCGGGCGGGCTCGTCTCCGCAACACACGGCGAGCGCGAGGTCGCGCAAACGCTCGAGGCGTTCCGCACGGCGGTGCGGTGGATGAAAGCCGAGGGGGATGTCTGAGTTGTAAAGCCGCGATCAAGCGGCTGGCCTATTTCTGGCCGGCAAGCGGCCAGTGGAACGATCTGATGGACCGGCTTGGTCGGTAGCAGTCTCAGGATCGAGGGTCTTACCCGCTGATCTCCGGGACAGAGAGCCCGTGAGCGGCCTCCCAAACGGTCAATGCCTGCCGGGTCTCGGCAACGTCGTGGACGCGTATGATCTGGGCGCCCTGCCCCACGGCGGCGAGCGCTGCACCAACTGAGCCGGCCGCGCGCTCCGACGCTTTGTCCACGCCGGTCAGTGTTCCGATGAAGCGCTTGCGCGAGGCGCCGACGAGAACTGGTACTCCGAGCGATTGGAACAGCGCGGTTTGCGCCAGCAGCGCAAGATTGTGCTCCAGCGTTTTGCCGAAGCCGATGCCGAAATCGACGATGATTTTCGAACGATTGATGCCTGCAGCCTCTGCGAGCTTCACCCGCTTCTCGAGATAGTCGAAGACGTCCAACACCACGTCGTCGTAGCGCGGGTCGACCTGCATGGTCTTGGGATCGCCGAGAGCATGCATGAGCACCACGGGCAGGCCGGTTTCGGCTGCGGCGTCCAGCGCCTCGGGGTCATACGATAGCGCAGAAACATCATTGATGATGTCGGCTCCGATCTCGGCGGCGCGACGCATGACCTCCGCATTGCGCGTGTCGACTGAAATCAGCGCATTGGTTCGGCCTGCCAGACCTTCGAGCACCGGCGCGAGCCGGCGCAACTCCTCCTCGATTGAAACCGGATCAGATCCCGGACGCGTCGACTCGGCGCCAAGGTCGAGAATGTCGGCCCCCGCCTCCTCCAGCTTGAGCGCGTGATCGATGGCGGCCTGTGCTGTCGGCAGGCGGCCTCCGTCGGAGAAGCTGTCTGGCGTGAGATTGACGATCCCCATGATGCGGGGGCGATCGAGCGAGAGCCCGGCTATGCGCGGGCGGGGCTTGCGAAGTGCCTCGAACAGATCAGCTGCAATCGTGGTGTGCGCGCCCCAGTCGCGCTCGCAGTACTCGCCGATCTCGAGCACCCGTGTGCGGCGACGGTCGCGGCCGACGCGCTCGATGATTTCGAGCCCCATAAAGGTGAGCCAGCCTCCGCCGAGCTGCAGCCCGGCGGGTTGGCGTCCATCCTCACCCGGCGCGGGGACAGCGGACAGTCCAACGGGTCTGACATAGAGCTGTG
>JAEVZQ010000501.1 GCA_023392135.1 Pseudomonadota bacterium
GCCGCGGCTCACCATTCTGGTTCGTGTCGAGGAAGCCTACCTGCACTGCGCGAAGGCGCTGATGCGCTCGCGCCTGTGGGACCCGGCCTCACGCATCGAGCGCGGTCTGCTGCCCACCATGAACCAGATGATCCAGGACCAGATTGGCGACGACGGGCCGGTGGAGGCGCAGGAGGAAATGGTCGAGCGTTACCGCAAGGTGCTCTACTGAGATGCGCCAGCAGTTCGCTTCCGACAACAACGCAGGAATGTGTCCGCAGGCGCTGGCTCGTTTTCTCGACGCCAATGCTGCCGGGCATGCGGTGGGCTACGGCGACGATGCCTGGACGCAGGAAGCCCGGACGCGTATCGCCGCGCTGTTCGAGACCGAGTGCGACGTGTTCTTCGTGTTCAACGGCACGGCGGCCAATGCGCTGACGCTGGCCCAGCTCTGCCGGCCGTATAATGCCGTGATCGGACATGCGTTCTCGCACGTCGAAACCGACGAGGCCGGCGCGCCTGAGTTCTTCACGGGCGGCGCCAAGCTGATGACCGCCGATACGCCCGCTGCAAAGCTGACGCCGGAATCCGTGGAGACGTTGGCGACCCGCTACTCTGGCCCGCATCATGTCAAACCCGCCGTACTCTCACTGACCCAGGCGACGGAGCTCGGAACCGTTTACCGGCCCGACGAGCTTCGTGAGCTGACGGGTGTCGCAAAGCGGCACGGCCTCAAGGTGCACATGGATGGAGCCCGGTTCGCCAACGCCGCGGCCCGGATCGGCTGTGCGCCAGCCGATATCTCCTGGCGAGCCGGTGTCGACGTCCTCTGCTTCGGCGGCGTGAAGAACGGCCTCGCGGCCGGTGATTGCATCGTGTTCTTTGATCGCGCGCTGTCGCATGAGTTTCAGTGGCGCATCAAGCAGGCGGGGCAGCTCAATTCGAAGATGCGGCTTGTTTCGGCAGCGTGGCTGGGCCTGCTGGACGGCGACGTCTGGCTCACCAATGCCCGGCATGCGAATGCGATGGCAGACCGGCTCGCGGCGGGCATGGCGCGCACTCCAAGGGTGAAGCTCCTCGCGCCCGTCGAGGCCAACGCCGTCTTCGCCGACATCGCTCCGGACGTGCAGTGCGCACTGCGGGATAAGGGATGGCAGTTCTATACGTTCCTCGGTGAGACGGGTTGCCGCCTGATGTGCGCCTGGGATACGGAGGCCGCCACGGTCGACGAATTCCTCGCCGATGTTGCCGGCGCTTCCCAGTCCTAGCCAGCTCGGCTCAGTATGTCGCGCGCCCGCCTGAAAGATCGAACACCGCGCCCGTATTGAAAGTGCAGGCTTCGGAGGCGAGCCACAGAACGAGCTCGGCACACTCGGCGACGGTGCCCAGGCGTTTCATCGGGCTCTTGCCGATCATGATATCCAGGTGCTCGCGTGTCATCTGCGCCAGCAGTCCCGTTTCGATCGCCGCCGGAGCGATGCAGTTGACGCGAATGCCGGTCTCGGCCAACTCCTTGCCGAGCGCCTTGGTGAAGGCGATGACGCCAGCCTTTGCCGCGCTGTAGGCGGATGAGTTCGGCGTCCCCTCTTTGCCCGCCAGCGATGCGATATTGACGATGCGCCCATCGGGTCGCGCCCGCATGTGGGGCAGCACGTGGCGGGTCACCTCGTACGTTCCGATGAGATTGACCTCGATCAGGCGGCGCCATTCGTCAGGATCGTAGGCGTCCACAGAAACGGTCGGCCCGACATAACCGGCATTGTTGACCAGGATATCGATGCCGCCGTGTGCGGCCAATACTGCCTGAACGGCCGCCGCGATGGTGTCCGGCTTCGTTACATCCACCGGATTGCCGTCCACACCCGGAAGATCTGGGGCCATAAGGTCCCAGACCGCGACCCGGGCTCCAGCCTCACGAAGCCGACGGGCGATCTCGCGGCCTATGCCGTTGGCGCCGCCCGTGACGACAGCGACGCGCCCCGTAAAATCATAGGTGACGGACATGAGCCAGAATCTCCCCAGACTCGATCGGAGAGATTCTGGCCGATGAGCTCAGGAGAGCAAGGGCTTTCTGCCGCGCAGGGCGTAGGCCACCGCCTCGAGGATGGTCGCATTGGTGTTGACGTCGATATTCCGCGAGGGCTCGCCCGTTGCCTCGTAGACGCCAGGGTAGAAGCCGAACTTGGGTGCGCGCGCCTTTTCGCGCACGTGCTGCCACAGCTTCTCGGTGTAGGAGTTGGGGCGCGTCGCATACCAGAGGAATGCGGCCTTGCTGCTCACCATGCGGAACTTCGCCGCGAAGTCCGGCGTGTCCCATTTTCCCTCGGTCTTCCAGGGATAGACGGTCCAGGCCGCCTCGCCTTCGCGCGTCAGGTCGTAGCCCTGATAGGTAAACCACGGCTCCTGATCCACAGGCGATTCCGAGACACAGGTGAGGCGCGAGGTGTCTTTGTAGCGCTCGACCTGTGCCGTTTCGAGAAGTCGGACGATTTCCTGGGAATAGGCCGAGGGACCGAGCTCTACTTCTTCTGTCAGGCTTGGCTCCGACGAGATCGGCCCGATGCTGCCGAGCTCTTTCACGAACGCCTGCCGCGCTGCTTCGCTCGCATTCGGCGGCTCGGCTGAGGTGACAGATCTATGATCGATGTTCCATAGCGCGTAGGCGCGCGAAACATAATACCGGTAGATGTAGAAATCCGCCGGCTCCAGCTTGCCGGCCTTGATGCCGTAGATTTGCCCATCGCGGATGGTTCGGGCAAGATCCCAGGAGTTGATGAGCCCACGGGCATCGAAGCCGGGAAGTTTCATGCGATCGGCGATATGCAGCGCAATGAACAGACGCGCTGTGTCGGTCGCGTCGTAGCCCGACTCGATCGACTTTGCGGTATCTATGCTCGACCGGAAATTGGGGAGCTTTGCACCGCGGTAACTGTAGATGGCTTTCCGCAGGAACCTGTCGATGCCGGCGATCCGCTTCGAGCGCGTCTCATCGTCGATGATGCCGAGGGCGTGCGCGGAGATCGTTGCAAGCAGAATCGATCCAGTGTCCCACATGGTCAGGATGCGATAGCTGCCGTAGTCGTTACCCTCCTGCCAGATATTGGCCGGTACGAGGCCCGTCATTTGCCGCCCGGGCTGCTCGAAGAACTCCCAGGCCGCGCGGGCATCGGAAAGCAGCTCATCGCGGCGGGCTGAAGTCAATGTCACCTCATCCTGGGCCACGGCGGCCGCAAGGCGGCCAGTGCCAACGACGTAGGCAAGCGGAGATATCCCAAATAGCTTGAGTGCAGTACGACGCGTGAATGGCATTGGCC
>JAEVZQ010000005.1 GCA_023392135.1 Pseudomonadota bacterium
CGGATACATCGGCCTGGAGCTCGGCACGGCTTTCGCCAAGCTTGGCGCGACGGTCACCGTGGTCGAGGCGACCGATCGCATTCTGCCGCAGTACGACGGCGAGCTTACCCGGCCGGTCCTGTCGCGCCTTGAGAAGCTGGGGGTTCGCGTGTTGCTCAAGGCCAAGGCATTGGGCCTGGATTCGGCGGGCACGGCTCTGAAAGTCATGCTGGACGGCGGCGAGGAAGAGCGTATCAGCGCTGACAAAATTCTGATGACCGTGGGGCGGCGGCCGCGCCTCGAGGGCTATGGACTGGCCGAGCTCGATCTCGAGATGAATGGCACGGCCATTTGGGTCGACGATCAGTGCCGCACCTCGATGAGGAACGTCTGGGCCATTGGCGATGTCACCGGCGAGCCGATGCTCGAGCACCGGGCCGTTGCGCAAGGAGAGATGGTGGCCGAAATCATCGCCGGCCACAAACGGTCGTTCGACAAGGTGGCAATTCCGGCCGTCTGCTTCACCGATCCTGAGATGGCCAGCGCAGGGCTGTTGCCGGACGCAGCTCGGTCGGCCGGGCTGCCAATCAAAATCGGCACCTTCCCCTTTGCAGCCAACGGCCGTGCCGCGACGCTTGGATTCGAGGACGGGTTCGTGCGCATCATCGCCCGCGCCGATAATCATGTGATCCTCGGGGTCCAGGCGGTCGGCCAGGGCGTATCGGAGCTGTCCGGCAGTTTCGCGCTCGCGCTCGAGATGGGAGCTCGTCTGGAAGACGTCGCCGGCACCGTTCACGTCCACCCGACCTTGAGCGAATGCCTACGCGAAGCCTCTGCCGCAGCGCTCGGTCAGCCGCTTCATGCATAAGCTGCTAACCTGAGCGCGCGGCCACTGAAATGCGAATGCTGGACAGAAGAGCTGAACTCATGATCTTCGATCCGGCCCACCTCTTTCCGAGACGGTACAATCAGCAAATTTATCCATCTCGCCTATCGACGTTCTTTCTGCCCCAAATGTGCGATACGGATGCTCATTCGGAGCGGGCCATCGGACATGCCGACACCGGACATTCCCAAAGTCGAGATCGCGATCGTCGAGATGACGAATGCGATCCGAAAGCAGAACAATCTGAGCGCGGTAAAGTCGAACCCTGATTTGGCGGAAGCAGCCCAGGCTTACGCGAAGTTCCTCGCCACTTCGACCAAGTTCTCCCACACCGCAGATGGACGGCACCCGTCGGATCGCGCCGCTGCCGCAGGCTATCAGGCCTGCTCGGTGGCCGAGAACCTCTCCTCCAACCTGGATACGCGCGGATTTGAAACACGGCAGCTCGCTCGTGATGCGGTGCAAGGCTGGCTCAACTCCCCCGGACATCGGAGGAACCTTCTGGCAGAGAATGCCACCGACATCGGGGTTGCCGTCGCCAAGTCCCCCGGGGAGGAGCGATATATCTCCGTGCAGATGTTCGGGCGGCCGCAGGCGCTTGCCCATCGCTTTCGGGTGAACAACGCCTCCGGTCAGGCGGTCAGCTACACGTTTCTCGGCAAGACCACCGAGATCAAGCCGCGCTACTCAATCCGGCATACTTCCTGCGCCACAGGTGAGATCGCCTTTCGAAACCCCGGCTCGGAAGACGTCGTCGCACGCTACAAAGCCCGTGACGGCGACAGATTCGTGCTCCGCCGGACAAACGACGGTATCAAGGTCGAGTTGGTGAGGGGCGACGAGAGCACAGCCAAGGATCAGACCAACTGAACGGGCACTCGCCGGCGTGACTTAACTGCTGAACCGGTTCACTCGCCTGCGCGGGACAAGGTGGAAACGAGCCTGTGCCTTGCCTCGGGCATGACCATGTCGCGTGGACGAAGGACGCGCGCTTCCAGGAATGAGCCGGTCAGCCTCATCCCCTCGAGCACGTCCTGGCGTGTCACTGTCCCTCCATGGCCACCGGCCAGAAACCGGGGCAGAGGCAGCAGCCGGTCCCGATACGGCTCCCCGGCGGCAGCCGAAACGGCACGGCCGGACTTGGGCGAGACCCAAATGAGGTTCTCGGTGTTGCCCGTAGCAGCGCACGATGAAAGATCAAGGCCGAAGCCGAGCTCTGCCAGCAGATTGAGCTCCCAGCGGACGTACAATGCCGGCCAGATGCTGTTGTCGTCGAGATAGCCGAGGACGAACAACGTGATCTCGTACAGGTCCGGGTGCGGATCGCGCTCGGGCAGCAGCCGCGCGAGCGCGCAGAGGGACGAGAGCCCTGCGAGTGCCAGCGCGTTCTCCATGGCGGAAGCCGCATAGCCCTTGCGCAGCTCTACCGTGATGTAACCCAGCTGATCGGCGAGCCTGGCCTTCCAGGTCGCCTCAACGTGATTACCCATCTGCAGCACGGGCCGCAGGCGCCGGCTGCGGCCGCCATGCACGAGGCCGAGGTGCCGGCCATGAGCGCGCGTCAGCAGCTCCAGGACCGCAGCCGTTTCGCCATGCGGCCTGACCGACAGGACGATCCCTTCATCGGACCAGTTCATGGAACCTCGAAAGCCGCCCGGCTGATCAGGCGGCTCACTCCTTCGGAAACTCGAGCCCCATCTCGCGGTAGCGCTCGGGATCGTCTGCCCAGTTCTCCCGCACCTTCACGTAGAGAAACAGATGGACCTCGTGTCCCAGCAGTTTTGCAAGGTCCTTGCGAGCCTCCATCGAGATCTGCTTGATGGCTGTCCCGCCTTTGCCCAGCACGATCTTCCGCTGGCTCTCGCGCTCGACGAAGATCGTCTGCTCGACGCGCGCCGAACCGTCCCGGCGGGTCTGCCAGTCCGTCGTTTCGACCGTAACCGAATAGGGCAGCTCCTCGTGGAGCCGCTCGTAATCCTTCTCGCGCGTGATCTCTGCCGCGAGCTTGCGGTCGGTGAGATCCGACAGCTCGTCCGGCGGGTAATGCCAGGGTCCGGGCGGCACCGCAGCTGCGAGGTACTCTTTCAGCTC
>JAEVZQ010000076.1 GCA_023392135.1 Pseudomonadota bacterium
CCACGCGCGTCATTACGCTCAGGGCCGGCGAAATGATCGACTTTTCTTTTGAGACGACTGCGGGCCCCTTCGGATCATTGACGCTTGTCTCAGGCGCGGGATCGCCACGCCCACTCCTCGCCGGACCCACGGGCACGACTGTCAGGTTCGTGGCCCCGGCGCGAGGCGCTTTCGGTTTCGAGTTTGCAACAGAGGGCGAGACGGATGCGGCGTTCACCGTGGCCTGCTCGCCGGCACAGAGCGCGCAAAATGGCGCGAGCCGGATCGGCTCATTCGCATCGCGGCGCGCTGCCAAACTCCTGGCGGAGACGCCGAACCTTCGGATGTTGCCCGAGCTCGAGATCCCGGCCGGCAGCATCGATCCCGAGACGTGGGATCTTCTCCAGGACAGCCGTCTTGCGACTTTCAACCAAGCGGGAGCCCGGCGGACGCCACCGACGGAGAGCTACAGCCGGATCAGGCCGCCCGACGGATTCGACGTATGGCTGCAGGCGGAGGACAAGCGCTACTCATTTGGTCAGCCGATAAAGGCGCGACGGGACGGCGATGCGGCTGCCCTCAGTGGGGCCGGCCTCAACTACAAGCTGCTGCCGAAGATCATGGTCGGCGCGCTCGTGCAGTTCGATCAGCAAAGGGATCAGATCACGGGCGCGCCGCTCAGCCTTTCGGATCGCGGCTGGATGGCCGGCCCCGTCACCAGCATGCATCTCATGCCGGGCATCTCTCTCGACGCCCGCGCGGCCTGGGGTGAGAGCGAGCCCGCCGCGCCTTTTTCGGCCGCGAGCGGATTGGGTGCTGATCGGCGGCTCGTCAATGCCCGGCTCGCCAATACGCAAACGTTTGGCCACTGGCGCTTCTCACCGAGCGTGGCGGTCAACTATTCCGAGCAAACGCAGCACATCGCGAACCCGGCGACGGACGGCGGACTTGTGCAGCAGACCTTCGGCTCCGGCCGCGTCGACATCCGGCCCGAGCTCAGCTACAGGCTCAACGTAGACGGATCAACATTCGTCGAGCCGAAGGCGGCGATCAGCAGCTTCTGGGATATCGACGGGCTGTCGAGCCTCACCCCTGGCAGCGCTGAGCAGGCATTACGGATCAAAGCGGAGGCTGGCGTCACCGTCGGCACGACCACCGGAACCAAGCTGCAAGCAACGGCCGGCGTCGAGGAAGGCAACGCCGGCGCCGAGGACATCTGGAGCGGCCGGCTCCAGCTCAGCGTACCGTTGAAGTAGGTGAATGTGAGGCTCGGATCGGCCTTCGATGCTCGGACCTTACGCCGAGCCGAAAACTCGACTGACCGGTGGTGCCCAGGAGAGGACTCGAACCTCCACGGTGTTACCCGCTAGTACCTGAAACTAGTGCGTCTACCAATTCCGCCACCTGGGCTAGGTGGGCCACCAGTTAGAGCCGAGCGCCTCCATTGTCAATTGCGCTGGCGTCGCTTCACAGTGGCAAAGGGGTTGTGTATTGCTGCCCGTTGCATGAATGACGAACGGGCAGGAGACTGATAGGCATGTCCTCAAACCTCGCTTTTGGCGGGCTTGTGACCGTCTTCGGGGGATCGGGGTTCGTGGGCCGCCATGCGGTTCAGCATCTGGCGAGAGAAGGCTGGCGAATCCGGGCTGCCGTGAGGCGCCCCGACTTGGCGGGTCATCTGCAACCCATGGGCCGCCTCGGCCAGATCCACGCGGTTCAAGCCAACGTGCGCTTTCCCGACTCGGTCGAGCATGCTGTGAAGGACGCAGTCGCCGTCGTGAATGCGGTCGGCATCCTCAGCCCTACCGGGCGGCAGAGCTTCGATACGGTTCACGTCGAGGGCTCGCGCGCCGTGGCCAGGGCGGCACGGCAGGCTGGCGCCCGGCGGTTCGTGCACATTTCGGCCATCGGCGCCGATCCGGCCAGCCAATCGGCCTATGGCCGCACCAAGGCGGAGGGGGAAAAAGCCGTGCTCGACGAGTTCCCTGACGCGATCATCATCCGGCCATCCGTCGTGTTCGGCCCGGAGGATGAATTCTTCAACCGCTTCGGATCTCTTGCCCGCTTCAGCCCCTTTCTGCCCCTGATCGGCGGTGGCCGCACGCGCTTTCAGCCGATCTATGCCGGGGACCTCGGCAGAGCGATCACCAACGCTGTCGACGGGAGCGGCACCCCTGGGGCGGCTTACGAAGCAGGTGGACCGGAAGTTTTCACCTTCCGTGAGTTGCTGGACAGGGTTCGGGAATGGACAGACCTTCGTCCGCCGTACCTCCCAATTCCGTTTTGGCTGGCCAAACTCATGGCCCTGCTGACGTGGCCACTGCCGAACAGCATTCGCCCGATCACGCTCGATCAGATCCGGCTGCTCAAGACGGATAACGTGGTGAGTGCTGCCGCCCTGGAGGAAGGCCACACTCTGCAGGGTCTCGGCGTATCGCAGCTCCACACGATCGAGTCGATCGTCCCTGCCTACCTCGAGCGGTTCAGGCCGACGGGTCAGTTCGCGCGATATCGGGGTTGAGCCGAACGGAGCTGCGGGGACCCGTGGGGGCTCTGCCCTGTCCCGAGCGCCGCCACTCAACAAAAATAGCGCCCCACTCGCAGGCGAGGGAGCGCTTATCGATTGGCGCTGATGCCGCTGGATCAGTGGACGCTCGCCACCTCCAGCTTGTCCCCGCGGGCATGCCCGATCGCAGCCTGGCGGCTATCCGTCAGCGCGATGGGTGTGCCGTCAGCCGCGTGGAGCGCATAGAGGTCGATGCCGCCGGGAAGCCCTTCGACAGCCGGGTAAAGCCGCTGTGCCTCGTCGGAGGTCAGCACCTTGATGTAGGCGATCTCACCGCCGCCGAGCCGCGCCAGCTCCCGCTGGCTCATGACGGGCGCGATCCTCACGCGCTTCGTGCGCTTGCGGGGTGATCT
>JAEVZQ010000186.1 GCA_023392135.1 Pseudomonadota bacterium
GGTCATGGATTTCTCGCGTCAGCATGGCCATCCTCTTCAATGCACCATGGAGAAGGAGTAGCCTCCCCTTGCCATCGTTCTCACAAAGTCTCGAAGCGGCGCTCCACCGGGCGCTTGAGTATGCCAACGAGCGCAAGCACGAGTACGCCACGCTCGAGCACCTTCTGCTCGCGCTGGTCGACGATCGTGATGCGGCCGGCGTGATGCGGGCCTGCAACGTCGATATCGACGCGCTGCGCGGTCGCGTAACTGAATATCTGGATACCGAGCTCGGCTCACTGCAGGTGAGCGGACCATCCGAAGCACAGCCGACCACCGGGTTCCAGCGGGTGATCCACCGCGCCGTCGTGCATGTGCAGTCCTCGGGTCGCGAGGAGGTCACGGGGGCCAACGTGCTCGTGGCGATCTTTGCCGAGCGCGAGAGCCATGCCGCGTTCTTCCTGCAGGAGCAGGAGATGACGCGGTTCGACGCCGTCCAATACATCAGCCACGGCATCGCCAAGCGGCCCGGCATGTCCGATCCGCGCCCGGCGCGCGGCGTCGACGAGGACACGTCCGAGGGCGGCGACGGCAAGAAGCCGGGGGCCGACGCGCTCAACACCTACTGCGTCAACCTCAACAAGAAGGCGCGCGAGGGGCGCATCGACCCGCTCATCGGCCGCGAGCCCGAAGTCCTGCGGACGATCCAGGTGCTGTGCCGCCGCCAGAAGAACAATCCGCTGTTCGTCGGTGATCCCGGGGTCGGCAAGACGGCGATCGCCGAAGGCCTTGCCCGCAAGATCATCCGTGGCGAGGTGCCAGACGTTCTGAAGAACGCGACGATCTTCGCGCTCGATATGGGTGCGCTGCTCGCTGGAACCCGCTATCGCGGTGACTTCGAGGAGCGGCTGAAGGCCGTGATGAAGGAGATCGAGAACTACGAAGGCGCGATCCTCTTCATCGACGAGATCCACACGGTCATCGGTGCCGGTGCGACCTCCGGCGGCGCGATGGATGCATCCAACCTGCTGAAGCCGGCTCTGCAGTCAGGCACGGTGCGCTGCATCGGCTCGACCACGTACAAGGAGTACCGGCAGCACTTCGAGAAGGACCGGGCCCTCGTCCGGCGCTTCCAGAAGATCGACGTGAAGGAGCCCACGGTCGAGGACTCGATCGAGATTCTGAAGGGCCTCAAGCCGTACTTCGAGGAGTATCACAAGCTCAAGTACACCAACGATGCCGTAAAGGCGGCCGTCGAGCTGTCGGCCAAGTACATTCATGACCGCAAGCTGCCCGACAAGGCGATCGACGTGATCGACGAGACGGGCGCCTCGCAGATGCTGGTGCCCGAGGGCAAGCGCAAGAAGAAGATCACCGTCAAGGAGGTGGAGGCGACCGTCGCCACGATGGCGCGCATCCCGCCGAAGACGATCACCAAGAGCGATGCCGAGGTGCTGAGCAATCTCCAGCGCGATCTGAAGCGGCTGGTGTTCGGCCAGGACCGCGCTATCGAAGCTTTGTCCTCGGCGATCAAGCTGGCGCGCGCCGGCTTGCGGGAGCCGGAAAAGCCGATCGGCTCCTACCTGTTCTCCGGCCCGACCGGCGTCGGCAAGACCGAGGTGGCCAAGCAGTTGGCGAACCTGATGGGTGTGGAGCTGCTGCGCTTCGATATGTCCGAGTACATGGAGAAGCACACGGTCTCGCGGCTCATCGGTGCGCCTCCGGGCTACGTCGGCTTCGACCAGGGCGGGCTGCTCACCGACGGCGTCGATCAGCACCCGCACAGCGTCCTACTGCTGGACGAGATCGAGAAGGCTCACCCGGACCTGTTCAACATCCTCCTGCAGGTGATGGACCACGGCAAGCTGACCGACCACAACGGCAAGCAGGTCGATTTCCGCAACGTCATCCTGATCATGACGACGAACGCGGGTGCCAGCGACCTCGCGAAGGCGCCGATGGGCTTCAACAGGGCCAAGCGCGAGGGCGAGGATCAGGAGGCCATCAACAAGATGTTCACGCCGGAGTTCCGCAACCGTCTGGACGCGGTGATTCCGTTCTCGGGTCTCCCGCCCGAGGTCATCTTCAAGGTGGTCGAGAAGTTCATCTTCCAGCTCGAGGCGCAGCTCGCAGACCGCGGCGTTACCATCGAGCTGTCGGAAGCGGCGACGAAGTGGCTGGCCGAGAAGGGCTACGACGACAAGTTCGGCGCGCGTCCGCTGGCCCGCATCATCCAGGAGTACATCAAGAAGCCGCTCGCGGATGAGCTGCTGTTCGGCAAGCTCGAGCATGGTGGCACCGTGAAGGTGCTCGTCACTGGCGAAGGCGCCGATCAGAAGCTCGATTTCGAGATCATCCCCGGCGAGCCCAAGCCTCCGAAGACCAAGGAAGAGGACGAGGAGGACGAGGACCTCGAGGACGAGAAGGCGCTCATCGAAGCGGCGGCACCGCGCAAGGCGCTGCCGGGGCCGAAGGAGAAGCGCGATCGCAAGTCCACCGGCACGGTTCCAACGGTGCCGCGCAAGTCGGATTGATTCTGCGGGCGAATAGCGAGATAGCGAATGGCGAATAGGGAGCCTCTATAACCCTGCTCGCTATTCGCTATCCACCATTCGCTTAAATACATCACCCCACCAGAACCGGTGCCTGCCCCATATATTTCCGCTCCGTCACCTCCTTCACGAGGAAGTCGGCCACGTCTGCGCGGCTGATGCTGTCCGCGCGCCACTGGGCGGGGTCGAGGAGGACACGGTAGCGGTTGGTTGCAGGACCGTTGGTCAGCAGGCCGGGGCGGACGATCGTCCAGTCGAGGCCGCTCCGGCGGATGATCTGTTCCTGAACATCCTTGTCGTCATAGACCCGCTTGAGCATGAGCGGGAAGATCACCCAGTCATAGAGCGGGCCGCCGTGCCCGCGGGTTTCGCCGGCGCCGATGCCGGTAATGGCGACGAGCCGGCGCACGCCCTTCTCTTTCATCGTGTCGACCAGTGCGCGGGTGACCGTCGAAAACACACGGGTTCCCGCAAGAACGGTGTTCAGGTTCGGCGGGGCGCCGAGCGTCACGATCACGGCGTCGGCGCCCGCGAGTGCATTCAGCAGTGCGGTCTTGTCCGTTGCATCGCCTGTCACCTTCTCGAGCTCACTGTCCTCGATCGGGATGCTGGCCGCCGACCTGGCGAGCGCCCGGACGTGGTGCCCGGCCGCGAGAGCCTTACGCACTGTTTCGAGCCCGGTGCCCCGGCTGGCTCCGACGATCAGGATGCGCGCCATTGGCCTGCTCCTCATGCGTGCCGTTGTCGCCCCGGGCGTGCCGCCGCACGTACCGTGCGGGGCGCGAAGGTCAGATCGAGCTACGACGCAAGGGCCTGCCGGATCTTCTCCGCGTTCGCGGCAAGCACTTCGTTGTCCTCCATCTTGCCCGTATGCGGGCCGAGGTGAACGCCTTCCCACCGGGGCAGCACGTGGAAGTGGAGATGGAAGACGACCTGTCCGCCCGCAGGCTCATTGAACTGCTGGATCGTCACTCCGGTTGCGTCGAAAGCCCTCATCACGGCGCCAGAAAGGCGCTGGGCGGTGGCCATGCAGGTGGCAAGCTGCTCGGGCGTGGCATCGAGGATGTTACGCGCCGGGGTTTTCGGAATGACGAGCGTGTGCCCCTTGCAGCGGGGCATGATGTCCATGAATGCGAGCGTATGCTCGTCCTCATAAACCTTGTGCGCCGGCAACTCGCCTCTCAGGATCTTCGCGAACACGTTGCTGCTGTCGTAGGTCATGCTGGGTCCTCGTCTTGCTCGATCTTGGGGGATTACGGCTCATTTCGCTGGTCAGACTGTTTCAATTCGTGGCCATCCCGCCTTGTGCCCGGGATCCGGTCGACAGCGAGCGCCGGAGCCAGCAGAACGGTGTATCCCGGTGACAAGCACCGGGATTGACCTTGGAAGGTAATGTGTTGACGGAACGCTAGAATGCCTCCTCGGTGATGGCTTTTCGGTATGGGCCGTATTCGGCCAGCAGCTCGCGGTGCTCGGCCATTTCCCGGCGCTCCTCCTCGAGAAAGCGCGCAACGGCCCGGCGGAAGCTACGGTCGGCAATCCAATGCAGCGAGTAGGTCGGCACGGGCATATAGCCGCGCGCCAGCTTGTGCTCGCCCTGGGCCCCCGCCTCGACACGGGCAAGCCCCCGGGCAATGGCGAACGCGATGGCCTGATAGTAGCAGATCTCGAAATGCAGGCATGGATGGTGCTCGATCGCGCCCCAGTATCGGCCGTAGAGGCAGTCGCCTCCGATCAGGTTCAGCGCACCGGCGATGTAGCGCCCGCGCCGCTTGGCCATGACGAGCAGGCAATCGTCCGCCATTGCTTCGCCCAGCAGTGAGAAGAACCGTCGATTTAGGTACGGCCGGCCCCACTTGCGCGAGCCGGTATCCATGTAGAACGCGAAGAATGCGTCCCAGTGCTCCTCGCGGATGTCACTGCCCGTCAAGAGCTCGATCGAAATGCCAGGGGCCAGGGCCTGCGCGCGCTCTTTGCGCACGGTCTTACGCTTGCGCGAGGCGAGGCTCGCCAGGAAGTCCTCGAAAGAATGATATCCTTCGTTGTGCCAGTGGAACTGCTGGTCCGTCCGCTGCAGGAAGCCCAGCTCCGTCAGGCGCTGCCATTCGCCTTCGGTCGGGAAGGTGATGTGCAGCGATGACACGCCGAGGCGCTCCGCCAGGGTGATCGCCGCCACTGCCAGTGTCCGCTCCCGCTCATCCCGGTCGGGACCAGGAGCAACGAGCAGGCGCGGCCCCGGCACGGGCGTAAACGGAACCGCGCTCAGCAGCTTCGGATAATAGCTGCCGCCGGCCCGCTCGTAGGCATCGGCCCAGCCCCAGTCGAAGACGTACTCGCCGCGGCTGTGGCTCTTCAGGTAGCAGGGCATGCAGGCAGCGACACTGCCGCCGGGTCCTTCGAGCATGAGATGCTGAGGCAGCCAACCGGCGCGTCGCCCGACGGTGCCGGCGTCCTCCAGGGCTTTCAGGAAGGCGTGACTGACGAAAGGGTTGAAGGCCCTGGCGTCCGGATTGGCGCACGCGTCCCACGCGACTGCATCGATCTCGTCGATCGATGTCGCGACGCGCACGACTGCAGCCTGATCCCGTTTCATCGCAGCTCCCGAAAAGCTCCGCCAGCCCAGCATATCAGGCCAGCCGGTCAGGTTCGACGGCACGCTGCAGAGCGCGGCCTTTTGCTTCAGCCGCCTTCGAGAAGACGCAGGCCCAGCACCCCCGCGATGATCAGCCCCAGACAAGCGATCCGCGCCGCATTTGCGGGCTCAGAAAAAAGGACCATGCCGAGGATTGCCGTCCCGGTCGCGCCGATGCCGACCCATACGGCGTAGGCCGTGCCGATTGGCAGTGCTCTGGCCGCGATCGCCAGCAGATACATGCTCGCGGCCATCGCTATAAGTGTGAATACGGAGGGCCATAATCGCGTGAACCCGTGTGTGTACTTCAGGCCGATCGCCCACACGACTTCCAGCGCGGCGGCAATGAGGAGCAGTACCCAAGCCATGAGGTTCTCCCAAAAGAAGCAGGGTCGTCCCTGCCGAGGCCCCTTGACTGTGAGGTCGTCCCCACGGGCAATCCGCCAAACTGACTTAACTCGTTGGTTTTGATGGTCAAGTGTACACGGGCCGGTCACATCGGGCCGGGATCGCAGTTTTCGAAAATGGGTGCATCGGCCCAGGCCCTGGCATGCTGGAGCTGCGCCTCCGTGCGGATGGTCCACGCGAAAACGGGCATTCGCATCACCTCGCGCGCAAAACGCGTAACCGGCGTGGGCAGGTCGTCGACGTGGTAGGCAATGAAGCTCGGCTCGGCAGGCCCCGCCTCGAGGCAGTGGCGCAGGCGCTCAGCGCGGCTGACGTCTATCTTGTCCGACCACCAGCCGGGTCCGTCGTAAATACCAGACACGATGCCGCGCGGAATGCCGGTCGCCAGATCGCGCAAGGCGGTGATGACGGCGGGATCGAACGACATGAGAGCAATCGAGCCCTGATAGGCGAGGGAGAGCGCCGCGACCGCCGTCAGAAATGCGCGATCCGGCTCATCCCAGTCGCTCTTGATCTCGACCAGCAGCGGCACCTGGCCGGCAACCATCTGGAGCAGGTCGCCGTAGGTGATGATCGGAATGCTCTGGCCGCGGTAGCGAAGTGCAGAGAGCTGGGCAGCGTTCCAATCAGTGATGGGGCCTTTGGCATCGACCAGCCGGTCGAGCGTGGAATCGTGGAACACGAACGGTGTGCCGTCGCGGGCGGGGCGCAGGTCGCACTCGATGCCGAAACCTCGGGTGATCGCCGCTTCGAAGGCCGGCGCGGTGTTCTCGATCCGTCCACTCGCAGCATCGTGCAGGCCGCGATGGGCGATCGGCCGCAGAAAGTCGTCGCGGAGGGAAACGCATTTGCGTTCGAACATCGCTTGGCCCGAGATCGTTTACGTTGCAGGAAACAACCTTCTGGTAGACGTGAGAGTGCTGACTTTGCAAGCCGCATCGACCGTGCGAGGCTTCCGGGCCAGGCGAGATGTGCGGCGCCTGCTCGCTGGAGAAAATTGATGGGCATCGGACCGAAACTGGTCGCAGCAGGGCTTGCATGGGGCGCATTCGCCGCTCCTTTGCCTGCCGGAGCGGCGGAAGGCGTCGGGCTCATGCCCCATCGCGCCGTGTACGACATCACACTCGTGGACGCTCGGCCCGGTGCTGGTATCTCGGACCTCAAGGGGCGGATGGTTTACGAGTTCACGGGCGCGGCCTGCAATGGCTTCACGCAGAAGATGCGGTTCGTTACGAGCACCACGAACCAGGAGGGCGAAACGAGCATCACCGATATGCGCACCTCGAGCTGGGAGGATGCTGCCGGTGACCGCTTTCGGTTCGACAACAGCCAGTATCGCAATCAGCGGCGGGTCGAGCAGACCGTCGGCGAAGCGTTGCGCAGGAAGAACCCCGGTGAGATCCGGGTGGATCTGAAGCAGCCCAAGAAGAAGGTCATAAAGATATCCGGCTCCGCCATGTTCCCGATCCAGCACTCGAGTCGAATGCTGGAGGCGGCCCGCGAGGGTAAGCACGTCTTCACCGCCGACCTCTTTGATGCTTCGGAAAAGGGCGAGAAGGTTTATTTGACGAGTGCCTACATCGGGTCCCGCCTGGCACCGGACTACAACCAGCGGCTTCCTGATGTGCCGGGCACCGAGGCCCTGAACGGGCTTGCCGCCTGGCCCGTGGCGCTGAGCTACTATGACCAGGGGACCGAGCAGGAGGATGCTCTGCCGTCCTACGAGCTTTCCTTCATCTATTTTGACAACGGCGTGTCACGACGCCTGCTGATCGACTATGGGAATTTCTCCATCCGGGGTGAGCTGAAAGAGCTCACGATGCTCGAGCCCGAGACGTGCAAATCCAGTCAGAGCAGCGGCCGGAAGACGAATTGAGCCCGACCTGAACTCCCGGCCTGCTGGGCGTTAGCTGCTCTGATCCCAGAGCCATGCAGCTCCGCGTACGCCGCTGGCATCGCCCCACTTGGGCGGCCGGATATCGACCGCCGCGTTATCGGCCAGCACGTGAGGCGCCATCAGCCTCGGGACCACATCGTAAAGGTGCTTCAGCTGGGAAAGTCCTCCACCCAGCACGATCACATCCGGGTCGATGATATTCACCACGTGGGCTAATGCTCGTGCCAGCCGTGATGCGTGGCGCGCGAGCGTATCGCGGGTGTCTGAATCGCCGGCCGCTGCACGATTGCCGATCTCGACCGCGGTCAGCCGCTCCCCCGTCACCCGATGATGGTCCTCTTCCAGCGCGGGACCGGAAACCCACTTCTCGATGCAGCCGGGATGCCCGCACCAGCAGTCCGGGCCGGGATACTCGTCCGGTTGCGCCCAAGGGAGCGGATTATGGCCCCACTCGCCCCCTATGCCGCGCGGGCCGTTCAGCAGCTGGCCGGTCGCGACGATCCCGCCGCCGCAGCCCGTGCCGAGAATGACGCCGAAGACGGTGCGGGCCCCGGCCGCCGCTCCGTCGGTTGCCTCCGACAGTGCAAAGCAGTTTGCATCATTGGCAAGCCGGACCCGCCGTCCGAGCAGCCCCGAAAGATCCCGATCGATGGGCCGGTGATTGAGCCAGGTCGAATTGGAATTCTGCACGAGCCCGGTTGCCGGTGAGATCGAGCCAGGCATTCCGACACCCACGCTTCCGCGCGCTCCCGCATCCGCTTCCAGCCGCTCCACGAGTTGGCGAATGGAGTCCAGCGTCCCTTCGTAGTCGCCGCGTGGCGTCGGCAGCCGAAGCTCCTCGCTGATCTGTCCGTCCGGCAGCAGCGCGGCCGCGGCGATCTTCGTACCGCCCAGGTCGATGCCGATGCGAATGCGCTCCTGCTGGCTGGCCGTCATGTGCTGCTGTCCGCCCGGCTGGCAAGCAGCTCCGATGCCGGCGCGATCCGCTCCGGCGGAAGCGAGGCCGACGCCGCGAAAACAAGAAGCATCGATTCATCGCCTGCCAGATGATCGAGCACGGCGCATAAGGTCGCCGTGTCGGCGGCCCTCATGCTGAGCTCTTCGCCCGTCAGGCCAGTCAGGGCAAGAAACCGGCTCAGCCGTGCCTCGTCCTCGGCCAGGAAAGCCAGGGCTTTGAGGCCGATGACCTCGGCTTCTTCAAGTGTCATGGCAGGGGCGGATCGCATCGCGGCAGGCTCTTCTCTTGGCTCGTCTGGCTCGACAATTAATTTTCCGTGACTGTACACCTTAAACTGTTGGTTACGGCTCTCGGGGCACATTGCACCTGCTGCGGGTTCTTCGAATCGATGCAAGAGTGGGCTGGGTGACGAGCAGGCTGGCCAACGCCATGAATTATCAGGATCGAGGCGCGACCATCAATGGCCTGCGAACTCTCATGCGCCGATCTGTAAAGCTTGTCCTGATCGTGGAGGACAACGAGCTCAACATGAAGCTCTTCCACGATCTGCTCGACGCTCACGGCTATGCAACTCTGCAAACGCGCCACGGGATGGAGGCGCTCCATCTCGCGCGCAAGCACCGCCCCGACCTGATCATCATGGACATCCAGCTCCCCGAGGTATCCGGGCTGGAGGTCACCAAGTGGCTCAAGGATGACGACGAGCTGCGGGACATCCCGATCATAGCCGTCACTGCCTTCGCCATGAAAGGCGACGAGGAGCGCATCCGCGAGGGCGGATGCGAGGCCTACATCTCCAAACCCATTTCCGTCAGTGGCTTTATCGACACGATCCGCCGGTTCATAGGAGAATCGCGTCTGCCGAGTAGTAGTGCGTAGGGTAAATCATGACTGCTCGCGTTCTGGTGGTCGACGACATTCCGGCCAATGTGAAGCTGCTCGAGGCGCGGCTTTCGGCTGAATATTTCGACGTGCTGATGGCCTGCTCCGGACGGGAGGCGCTCGAGGTGTGCAGCCGCGAGCGCGTCGACGTGGTGCTGCTCGACGTGATGATGCCGGGCATGGACGGGTTCGAGGTCTGCAGGCACTTGAAATCGAATCCGGCCACGCAGCACATCCCGGTCGTGATGGTCACGGCTCTCGACCAGTCATCGGACAAGATCCAGGGACTGGAGGCGGGCGCGGATGATTTCCTGTCCAAGCCCGTCGACGACATCGCGCTGATTACGCGCGTCCGTAACCTCGGCCGCCTGAAGATGCTCAATGACGAGATCCTGATGCGCGCCGAGACGCGCGAGCGCATGGGGCTGGAGCCAGCGCAAAGCCTCGCCGACGGCGTCGGCCATGAGCGGGGCCGCATTCTGCTCGTCGACGACAGCCGCCGCACGGCCCAGCGTATGGTTGAGATGCTGGCCCGGGCCGGTCACGAGACCGTGGTCGATAGCGATCTGCAGGCGGCCCTCATCGCCGCCGCGGAGCAGAGGTTCGATCTGCTGATCGTCAGCCTCAGCCTCGCCAACGCGGACGGGCTCAGGCTCTGCAGCCAGGTCCGCTCGCTCGACCGGACGCGGCATCTGCCGATCATCATGGTGGTGGACCCTTCCGACGAGGGCCGCCTGCTGCGGGGACTTGATCTCGGGGCCAACGACTATCTGATCAGGCCTATCGACCGGAACGAGATGCTGGCGCGCGTCAGGACGCAGATC
>JAEVZQ010000210.1 GCA_023392135.1 Pseudomonadota bacterium
AAGCGGGTCGAGGCGATGGCCGAGGCGCGCGGCGTCGAGGGCACGGGCAAGGAGGGCCGCGGGCCGGCCTATCGCCAGCGCATGAGCGAGCTCGATCGGCTTCAGGGCGAATACGACATAAAGGAAGAGCGGACCAGGGATGCAGAGAAGCGCGTCCGGGACGTGGAAGGCCGAATTGCACAGCTCGAGCGTGAGCTTGCGAACATCGACGGCGATCTTGCGAAGCTGGCCAGCGAAATGGAGGCGGCCGATCAGCGGATCAGGGTCGCGCAGGATACTGCCACGGGGGACGGCGAAGCGAAGCTCGATCCTGACCACATGCTGCCCATTATCGAACAGGCGCGGGCCGAGTTCCGGCGGGAGCCGACGGTCGAGCGGCTTGGGAAAATCCAGCAGCTCTGCTCACAGATCACGAGCGCACTGGCGAGTGCGCCGATGACGGGAAGCAGTGCGCGTCACATCGAGTGCAACCCGAAGCAGTTGCATGAGGCAGCGGCGGTTGTTTTCGGTCTGAACAGCGGCCTCAGGACTTTCGAGGCCCAGTGCGCTGGCGGCAGCAGGCTCGAGCAGCTCCAGTCTGCGGACGACCTGTTCGGCTTCGCGCGCAGGTGCCTTGCGGATAGCGGATTGCCGAGCGCCGATACTGAAGCTCTCAGGGCGCGTATCAATCGCGCGGAGCTCAATCGGGACGACAAGGCCCACAGGTTCGTCGTCACGCTGAATGCATTCGAGGACGGAAATACGCTGGCCTATCTGGCGCTTGCCATCGCCATCGGCCTCGACTCACTCATCTTCATGGCCGGGCTCTTCGGCGCCAACGCGGTTCGCTCGCCGCTATCGGACGTCCCGACCTTCAAAGCACGCAGCGCCCAGCAGCTCGAGGCCATCATCGATACGGCGCTGCTGCCGCACAGGCTGGAGACGGCGCGGCTGGCCCTTGGTGCCATGCAACCTATCACGCCGGAGGGCGGCTTCATCGCCGAGGTTCTCGTTCACGAAGATGACCCGCACGCGGCAGACCTGCGCCGGGTGCTGAATGCGGGGGCCACCATCGGTGCTGTCCGCCAGCCTTATACCGGTGTGCCCCGCTATGAAGTGCGCGCCGAGCTTTTCGAATATCTGTCCCTCGTCGCTAAGCGCGAGTTCGAGGCGGACAAGCAGCACGCTGCCCTGGCTGACATGGAGCGGGTCATCTCGGTGGCGCTCCTGCCGGACATCGGCGCCAACGCAGACATCGTGCTGAGCCATCTGCATCCAATCAGGGAAGAAAATGGCTTCATGGCCGAGGTGCGGATGGATGAGCTGCCCAATGGGCACGCGCCAATCGTGCGCAGCGTTTTGAACGCGGCAACCACATACAATCGCGTGAAGCCGGCTGGCGACGAGGGGATGCGTTACCGTGTGCACGGCGATTTCTATCGCATCCTGGCCCGCATCAGGGGGCGATTGCTGAGCTCGGCCGGCTCGAGCGCGTCACGCCCTGCGATCGGTTCTCTCGATGGTGGGGTGCTGGACTCGGCACCGATCGAGCTCCAGGCGCACTCCAACGGGCATCGCCAGCTCACGGATCAGACCCGTTCGACGCCGAAGCAGCCGGTCATCGACGAGGCGTTCCGAAGCGAGGTGCTGATCGAAGTGCTCGATGGGATCGGCGTGCCCCTGTCGGCTTACGAGCGACTGATGGATGGTCAGGTCGCCGAGGCGGCGGTCGCGGCCGGGAATGCCCTGCTCCGCATGGCCGACCAGTACACCGACATGCGCGAGCTTCTGCTACTGCGAGATCGGGGCTGGAAGAGCGGAGTGGAGCGGGTCCGGGAAGAGCTGCTCGAACGCTACAAAGACTCTGAAGCCGCTATGGAAATCGTCGAGAGGACGGTGACCGCCATGTCGGAGCTGATTCCTGCTCTGCTGCTCAGCCCGGAAGTGGGCTTGGTTGAAGAGCTGATCGACGCACTCGAAGGCGCAGCCGCCTCCGATGATCTCCAGAAGCCCGGTGAGAAGATGCTGCTCGAGCAGTTGCGCGAGCTACAATCCGCCGATCTCGCCAGCGAAGCGCCTTGGAAGCGCGCCCGCGTCGTCATCGAGCACCTGGAAGCCGACAGCCCACCGACGCGGTTGAATTAGACCGGTCGAGATCGCGGCGAAGCAGTCCCGACCGCCCGATATTGTACCCGCCGCTTCGCCACGCGTTCCGCATCAAATTCATGCTGTGGCGCAGCCGAAACGGCGGGTTCCTCGCTTACTCCCGGAACGGTACGACCTTCTGCGACTGCTCGCCCAGGCCCTGGATGTACAGGGTCATGACATCGCCTGCCTTCAGGAACACGGGCGGGTTCATGCCGAGGCCTACGCCGGGCGGGGTGCCAGTGGTGACGACATCGCCGGGCTCGAGAACCATGAACTGCGAGATGTAGTGCACGAGGTGCCTGATCGAGAAGATCATGGTCCGCGTGTTGCCGGTCTGCATGCGCTTGCCGTTCACGTCGAGCCACATGTCGAGGTTCTGCACATCCTCCACCTCATCGGACGTGACGAGCCAGGGCCCCAGCGGACCGGAGGTCTCGAAGCACTTGCCCTTCATCCACTGACCGCCGCGCTCGATCTGGAAATGGCGTTCGGAGACGTCATTGCAAATCGCATAGCCGGCGACGTGACGGAGGGCGTCCTTCTCCTCGACGTAGCGGGCTCGCGTGCCGATAATGAATGCGATCTCGACCTCCCAGTCGAGCTTCTGTGAGCCCCTGGGGAACATGACGTCGTCATTCGGCCCGACGATGCAGTTGGAAAGCTTGTTGAACAGAATGGGCTCGGCCGGAATGGGCGACCCGGTTTCCTTGGCGTGATCCTCATAGTTGAGG
>JAEVZQ010000237.1 GCA_023392135.1 Pseudomonadota bacterium
GATCAGCGACAAACGCAGCGTTCAAATGAGTACGGCCGCCATGCGAGTCAGCGGCCGTTCGGAAGCCTTCACTCAACCGTGTATCAGGCCGGATCGTACCGCATCGGCCGGATGCGTCGCAAGCTGGTGGCCTGCGGACCGCGTGGGCTGTCGTCCGAATTGATCGTCAGCTCAACCGGGTCACCGACCTCCAGGTCCTCGAAAGTCTCCTCGATCACGGCGTTCCTGTGGAAGTAGACCCGGCGGCCATCGGTGACTTCGACGAAGCCGTAGCCCTGGTCGTGAAAAATGCTTGCGACCTGGCCCTGCGGCTTGCCTTCGTGAACATTCACCTCGCCGTACTGCTGACGCCGACGCTTCTTGAGCTGGCGCTCCAGAGCGGCGAAGCTGTCGCGTAAAGCGACAAGGGCGTCGGTGTGGGCATTGATGTCACCCGGCTTGCGCCCGACGGCAAGCTCGGCTCCGGGCACCCGCGCCTCGACCGTCACTTTGAACTGCCCGGTCCCTCCGAGTGGCCCGTTGACGTAAACGTGCCAGCTCGTGATATCGCTGTAGCGGCGTTGCAGCTTGTCGACGTACTCGCGGACCTTGCTCCTGATCGTCACCGACGGTTCCATGCCGTGAAACGACAGCTCGAGATTCGCTTCGGTCTCTGCGTTTCTCATTGCGCCTACCTGATTGCTCCGGTGCTGACTTGAACGCCGGCTTCGTGCCGCAGTTCCTTACCAGCTCCACACTCAACCACTTGCATGCTTCCGGCTATGCGCAAGATCAATCCACCCGTTAGAGGTAAGTGGTGATGTTGCGGGTCGCGAGCCAGGTGCCTCGTATCTCACCGAAGCGTGCCGGCCCAGCTCGTCAGCATTTCCAGGAATTCAGCCGACCGAGTGACCGGGAAAAAGTGGCCACCGCTGGGCAAGATCTTTAGCTTCGCTTGCGGCATTAACACGGCCAGTTCGCGCTGCAGAAATGCCGGAACGATAAGGTCATCCTCGGCGCCCTGGATCAGAACAGGCAGACTGATCGATCCAACGTCCTTGCTGCGGTCGAAGGCGAGCAGGGCGGCTATCCTTTCCCCAATGATTTTCTGTGAAACGGGCGAGACCGGTGCGGCGGCGACGCTTGCTTCGAACTTCGCCCAGTTCGCCTCCAGCCAGTCCGGCGTGTAACCGACGAAGGCACCCATCGCGGCGTATTCCTGGGGCGCTTTCTCGAGCAGCACGGAGCGGGAGCGGAACAGCTCCGTCATGTACCGGTTGGGCTTCGCCCATGTGCCGCTGAGAACGAGGCCGCCGACCCGCGATGCATCCCCCAGCGCGAGCTCCTGTAGAATGGCGCCGCCGGTGGAATGGCCGAGGAGCACGGCATTGCGCGCGTCCAGGTGCGCGAGCACTGCTCGCGTATCCTGGGCCAGCAGCTCGATGGAGACCGTCGCCGTGCCGCGGTCGCTGGCGCCGATGCCGCGCTGGTCGAAGCGGGTCACCCGGAAATGCGGCTCCAGCAGGGGCACCACCGGATTCCAGAAAGCGGCCGTTCCGCCCAGTCCGGTGACGAGCACGAGGTCGCGCCCGTTTCCGCTGGTGGTAACGGCGAGCCGTGCGCCATCGGCGGTGGTAACGGTCGACGTGCTCATACGTGGTCTCTTCGGGAAGACTATTTCAGGGGTGAGAAAGAGGTCGGCCGCAGGACGCGTGTGGTTTGCACGTCGAGAAGGCCGTCGACCATCTTCAGATACGCCTGCCAGCGCGGGTCCGCCATCATGCGATCCCGACGCTGCTGCCGGTCGTCCAGGCTGTCGTAGCTCCATAGAGCTACCACGTGGTTGAGCTCGCCGAGCTCGGTCGTGAAGTAGCCGATGAACTTGCCCAGCAGCTCGAGCTGGATCGGCAGCCCGTGCTGCTCGTACAGGCTGACGAACTGGCCGAGCTTTCCGGCCTTCACGCGATAGTCGCGTTCCTCCACGATCATGAGTGTTCTCTCCGGCACGTGCGGGATGGGCTGACGCCGGCTACGTTAGTGAGCAGCGCGGCGGGCGGTCAACCATCCTCTGCGGAGCGGGGGGAGAGGGCACGGGCAAAAGGAAGGCCCGCCCCGGCCGGTTCTGGACTGGTTCGCTGCGGTGCTGATGTGCAGCATTGAACGGCCGCGCCGGACTGCGTATGTTGCGGCCGCGAAGCAGGAATTACGAGTGGACCGGACATGGTTGCACGTATTTACAAGCCGGCGAAGACGGCCATGCAATCGGGCGTTGCCCGCACCAAGGACTGGGTGCTCGAGTTCGAGCCTCGGCTTCCACGGACAATCGATCCTCTGATGGGTTGGACGGGTTCCCAGGACCCTCGCCAGCAGGTGCAACTCCAGTTCGAAACCAAGGAAGAAGCCATCGCTTACGCGGAGCGCAACGGCATCCCCTACTCGGTTCAAGATCCGGACCCGCGTAAGCCCGTTGTCAAGTCCTACGCAGACAACTTCAGATACGGCCGCATCGGCGCCTGGACCCACTAAACCACTCCCCAAGACGCAGGCCGCTGCGTCGGCTATGATGCAAGTCGGAGGTCCCGTAGCTCAGCCGGATAGAGCATCTGCCTTCTAAGCAGAGGGTCGCAGGTTCGAGTCCTGCCGGGATCGCCAATATCAATGGGTTATCAATCCAGAATCGTGTTCGGCACCGTGTCGGAGAGACGCTGCGTTCAGTCAGCGGAATTCACCGCGAGAACAGCCTGTTGAGTTCCACTGATGGAGTGCCATGGGCGAAACCTGAGAAGCTGCCCTGTTCGGCAATCTCGCGGGCCATGCGCGTCAGTCCGCCCCAAGCCACGCGCGCCAGTGCTCCGCCCACGCTGATACGGCGTACGCCGAGTTCGGCGAGGTCATTGACGGTGAGCTCGCTCGGGCTGCCCATCAACACGTTGACGGGTTTGGGGGCCACTGCCTCGACCACGGCCGCTATCTGCTCGCGAGTCGAGATCCCTGGAGCATAGAGGCAGTCGGCGCCGGCGCCTGCATAGGCCTCGAGGCGGGCGACCGTCT
>JAEVZQ010000359.1 GCA_023392135.1 Pseudomonadota bacterium
GTTAGAGGGCAGCGCGCGCCCGCGGGCCGGCTGCCTCAACCACGTGTGCTCGAGATAGGCCGCCGGCAGAAGCCCCGCCGGCGGCCAACTCTCACGGATTACTTCAGAATGTAAGGCAACAGTCCGAGAAAGCGCGCGCGCTTGATGGCGCGGGCCAGCTCGCGCTGCTTCTTGGCCGAAACAGCCGTGATGCGGCTCGGCACGATCTTGCCGCGCTCGGAAATGTAGCGCCCGAGCAGGCGCACGTCCTTGTAGTCGATCTTTGGCGCGTTCTGCCCGGAAAACGGGCAGGTTTTGCGACGGCGATGGAAGGGCCGACGGGGGCCGCCGGCAGCAGATACGTCAGCCATGGCTTACTCCTCCGATCCGGACTGCTCTGGACGTGGGCCGCGTGGGCCGCCGCCTGGCCTGGAGCGGAACGTGGAGCCGCCCTCGCCGCGCGGACCACCCCGGAAGCCGCCGCGATCGCCGCGCGGACCCCGATCGCCGTCACGCCGGTCCTCGCCCTTGCGCATTTGGACAGAGGGCTCGGTCTCGTGCGTGTCCACGCGCAGCGTCATGAAGCGCAGGACGTCGGTCGACAGGCCCATGCGGCGCTCCATCTCGGCCACCGCGTCGGGGGAGGCCTCGATGTTCATGAGCGAATAATGCGCCTTTCGGCTCTTCTTGATCTTGTAGGCGAGTGTCTTGAGGCCCCAGTACTCGGTCTTGCCGACAGTACCGCCGCTGTCCTTGATCACCTGCCCGAATTCATTGACCATCGCCTCGACCTGCTGAGGCGAGACCTCCTGGCGTGCCAGGAAGACATGCTCGTAAAGTGGCATGCAGATTTGCCTTTCATCCAAATTGTCCAACCCGGCGCGGAGCCCCTTTCAAGGCCGGTTCAAACCGCGGCATGGCGCGGTACGAAAGGCCCCAAAGACGACCTCGAAGAGCGGAGACACCGGCGACCTGAGGCTTGCGCCCCATCACGCATTTCATCGTTGAATGAAGAAGCGTGCCCGCCGTTCAGCCTCCAACCGGGATGGCTTTGCGAACGGCCTCCTTATACGCAAACCGTTGCAAGCCGCAAGTCTTTTACAGCCCGATCGCTTGACAGCGCCATCCGAGCCATGCCTAAAGCGCTGAGATCGCGGTACGCGGCATAATGACAGCAGCATCGTAAGAGGCGGCAGCGGCAGATGGCGGTTGCATTCGTCTTCCCGGGCCAGGGCAGCCAGGACGTCGGCATGGGCCGGGAGCTTGCGGAAACCTACAAGGCGGCGCGCGACGTGTTCGACGAGGTCGACGACGCGCTCGGCGAAACGCTGTCGCGCACCATCTGGGAAGGCCCGAAGAACGTCCTCACCCTCACGCAGAACGCCCAGCCGGCGCTGATGGCCGTTTCCATGGCGGTCGTGCGCGTGCTGGAGCAGGAGAAAGGCTTCAAGCTCGCCGACCGGGTCAGCTACGTTGCCGGGCACTCCCTCGGGGAATACTCGGCCCTGGCCGCAGCCGGGGCACTGTCGGTGCGCGATGCCGCAAAGCTGCTCCGCGCCCGCGGGACAGCGATGCAGCAGGCCGTCCCGGTCGGGCAGGGGGCCATGGCGGCATTGCTGGGCGTCGGCCTCGATGTTGCCGAGAAGGTCGCCGAGGAGGCGGCCCAGGGTGATGTCTGCCAGATTGCCAATGACAACGAGCCGACGCAGGTCGTGCTCTCCGGGCACAAGTCGGCCATCGACCGCGTGGCGGAGATCGGCCGCAAGCACGGTGTGCGCCGGGCGCTGCCGTTGCCGGTGAGCGCGCCCTTCCATTGCTCCCTGATGCAGCCTGCTGCAGACGTCATGGCCGAGGAGCTGTCGAAGGTGGAGGTGCGCCGGCCCGTGGTGCCAGTCGTTGCCAACGTGCTCGCCGAGCCGATCAGCGATCCGGAGGAGATCAAGAAGTGCCTCGTCCAGCAGGTGACCGGAACGGTGCGCTGGCGCGAGTGTGTGCAAAAGATGGGTGCGCTCGGCGTCACCGACTTCTATGAGATCGGCGCGGGCAAGGTGCTCACAGGGCTGGTGAAGCGCATCATCAAGGATGCCAATGCAATGTCGGTCGGCGCGCCGGCGGATGTGGATGCTGCGCTCGCGGCACTCGGGAGATAAAGAGCATGTTCAGTCTGGCTGGTAGGGGTGCGCTCGTTACCGGCGCGACGGGTGGCATTGGCAATGCGATCGCGCGCACGCTGCACGCTGCGGGTGCCGCAGTTGCGATCTCGGGCACCAAGGTAGACCGGCTGGAGACGCTCGCCGGCGAGCTGAAAGAGCGGGTGCATGTCGTCCCCTGCGACCTCGGCGACCGCGCTGCAGTTCAGAAACTGGCGGGTGAGGCCGAGGCGAAGCTCGGCACGCTCGATATCCTGGTCAACAATGCCGGCATGACGAAGGACAACCTTTTCATGCGCATGAAGGATGACGAGTGGGACCAGGTCATTGCCGTCGACCTGACATCCGCCTTCATGCTGAGCCGCGCGGCGGTGCGCAACATGATGCGCCGCCAGTGGGGCCGCATCGTCAACATCACGTCGATCTCCGGCATTATCGGCAACCCGGGTCAGGGCAATTATGCCGCGGCCAAGGCCGGCATGATCGGCATGACCAAGTCGCTCGCCCGTGAGGTTGCCTCCCGGGGCGTCACCGCCAACTGCATCGCGCCCGGGTTCATCAAGACCGCCATGACCGATGCGCTCAACGAGAAGCAGGTGGAGGCGATTGCGCAGCATATCCCGGCGCAGACCTTCGGCGTCCCTGAGGACATTGCCGCTGCTGCCCTCTATCTCGCCAGCGAGGAGGCCCGCTACATGACCGGGCAGACGCTGCACGTGAATGGCGGCATGGTGATGGTCTGACCGAAAAATCCATTGCGCTACAAGGAATTAGCGCCATATCTGAAGCGCGCGACCCAGGGACGATTGCGATGCTGGTAAACGCTGGGGAAGTGTGTTAGGAGCGCCTGCTTTCGTAATGAGTACTTGGGGAAAAGCTGCCGAGTTCAGGCGTTTTCGATTACATCGGACCATGACTCTGGTAGCCCGCTCGGAGACTCCATTCCGGCCCGCGTTCTTGGGATCGGAGCGATCAACAGACAACTCATGTGACAACTGACGATACGAGGGAAACAGCTATGAGCGATGTTGCCGAGCGCGTGAAGAAGATCGTGGTCGAGCATCTCGGCGTGGAAGCTGAGAAGGTGACGGAGAACGCCTCCTTCATCGATGACCTGGGCGCCGACAGCCTCGATACGGTCGAGCTGGTGATGGCGTTCGAGGAAGAGTTCGGCTGCGAGATTCCCGATGATGCAGCCGAGCACATTCTCACCGTTGGCGACGCGGTGAAGTTCCTCGAGAAGAACGCGAACGCGGCGTAAATCGGCAGTGGTGCTGCCGCCAGTCGGCAGGCTGCTCCCAGGAACGCGAGGCGGTGTCGACGGTCCCTGCCGGGCGCCGCCGGAGAAGGACTTTGCATGCGACGGGTCGTTATCACGGGGTTGGGTCTCGTTACGCCACTCGCCAGCGGCGTCGAGGCAACATGGTCGAGGCTGCTTGCCGGGCGCAGTGGTGCGCGCCGCGTCGAGGAGTTCGAGGTATCGGACCTGTCGTGCCAGATCGCATGCTTCATACCGCGCGGTGACGGCACTGACGGCACGTTCAATCCGAACGAATGGATGGAGCCCAAGGAGCAGCGCAAGGTCGACGATTTCATCATCTATGCCGTCGCTGCGGCCGACCAGGCGCTGGCGGACTCGGGCTTCGAGGCAAGGACCACCGAGCAGCAGGAGCGCACCGGCGTGCTCATCGGCTCCGGCATCGGCGGGCTGCAGGGCATCGCCGAGACATCGATTCTGCTCAAGGAGAAGGGCCCCCGCAGGGTCAGCCCGTTCTTCATTCCCGGGCGGCTGATCAACCTTGCCTCCGGGCACGTATCTATCAAGCACCAGCTCAAGGGCCCCAATCACGCCGTTGTGACCGCCTGCTCGACGGGTGCACACGCCATCGGCGATGCCGCGCGTCTGATTGCCCTCGGGGATGCCGACGTGATGGTGGCAGGGGGCGCCGAAAGCCCGATCTGCCGCATCGCAATCGCCGGCTTCGCCGCCTGCCGGGCCCTGTCGACCAACTTCAATGACGAGCCGACCCGGGCCTCCCGCCCCTACGACAGAGATCGCGACGGCTTCGTGATGGGTGAGGGTGCCGGTGCCGTCATCCTGGAAGAGCTGGAGCATGCAAAGGCGCGCGGTGCGCGGATTTACGCCGAGGTCATCGGTTACGGGCTTTCGGGCGATGCCTACCACATCACCGCACCCGCCGAGGACGGCGACGGCGCGTACCGCTGCATGAAGGCGGCCATTGCGCGCGCCAGCGTCGATCCGAGCGACATCGACTATGTCAACGCCCACGGAACCTCGACGCCGATGGGCGACGAGATCGAGTTGGGCGCGGTCGAGCGGCTGTTCGGCAATGCGGCCGCCAAGCTTTCGATGTCGTCGACGAAATCCGCCATTGGACATCTTCTCGGCGCAGCAGGCGCGGTCGAGGCCATCTTCAGCGTGCTTGCGATTCGCGACAACGTGGTGCCACCGACGCTCAATCTCGATAATCCGTCCGTCGAGACCGCAATCGATCTCGTCCCGCACACGGCCAAGGAGAAGCAGGTCGATATCGTGCTCTCGAACTCGTTCGGCTTCGGCGGAACGAACGCCTCGCTCATTCTGCGCCGGTTCGAGAGCTGAGACAGCTCGTCTCTCCGGAGTGGGACCGCTGCAACACATCGAAAGGGGTTGCATACCGGTGCCCGCTCTTGCCACATTCCGTGGTCAACCTGCCGCCTCTGGCTGGTGACGCGACGCGTTCACCAGTGAGCAATTGCGTCTGACGTTGGAATAAGCCTTTCGTCACCGCAATGGTCGGTGGAGGGGTAAGGAGCTGATGCTGAACGTTCGGACTGGCAGGGGCGGACAAACTCGGCCTCCGGGCGTCATGCCGCGCAGTCCGGCTGAAGCCCTCGAGCCAACCCGTGCACCCTCCAGGCCGAAGGGTTCCCGGACGCGCCGTGAGGTGAAAAGGTTGGGCCCGACACTTCGCTTCATCAATGCCTTCCTGACGTTCAGCTTCCTGGCGCTGGCCGTCACTGCGGGTGGCATGTTCTGGGTAAACTCCGAGCTCGACAAGGCCGGCCCGCTCCAGGAGACGCGGCCCCTGGTCATTCGCAGAGGCGAGGGCTCCCGCGACATCGCGCGGCGTCTGCAGCGCGAAGGCATCATCTCCAGCGAGCACGTCTTCGTTGCTTACTACCTCGCGCGGCAGGTGTCCGGCTGGTTCGGCGGCAAGCCCCTCCAGCTGAAGGCCGGAAACTATGAGCTGAAGCCGGCGATCAGCATGCGAGAGGTCGCGGATCTCATCGGCGAGGGCAAGGTGGTGCTGCTCCGGCTGACCATCCCGGAAGGCCTGACAAGCCACCAGGTCGTCGAACGGATCCGGGCTGACCAGAGCCTGACCGGCGAAATCAGCATCGTTCCCGAGGAGGGCGCGCTGCTCCCCGACACCTATCTCGTACCCCGCGGCACCACGCGGCAGGCTGTCCTCGACATGATGCAGGTCGAGCGGGAGAAATTCCTGCAGGCCGCCTGGGAACAGCGTCAGCCGGACCTGCCGCTGGACGACATCGACGAAGCGGTGGTCCTCGCCTCCATCGTGCAGCGGGAGACCGGGCGCAACGACAAGTTCGCGGACATTGCGTCGGTTTTCATCAATCGCCTGCGCAAAAAGATGCCGCTGCAATCTGATCCGACCATTCTCTATGGTCTGGATGGCGGGCAAGTGGACTGGGGCCGCCCGATCTATCGTACCGAGATCCAGCGAAAGACCAGCCACAACACCTATCAGATCAATGGTCTGCCACCCACGCCGATCTGCAACCCGAGCCGCGAGGCACTCCGCGCCGTGCTCAACCCCTCGCGCACGAACTATCTCTATTTCGTCGCGAGCGGCACCGGTTCCAGCGTGTTCTCGGAGTCGCTGGACGAGCACAACCGCGCCGTCGCCAAGTGGCGCAAGATCGAGCAGGAAATTCGCGCCAAGGAGGCCGAGGCTGCCAAGGAAGCTGCCGCTAAAGATCAGTTGACGACCGCGGGCAGTGCTCCGGCGGCCAGTGCGCCGACCCTCGCCAACCCGGCGTCGGCCACTGCGGGCGCTGGAAACGAAGCCCAGCCCCCGCTGCCTCAGCGCAAGCCGCGGCAGTAAGCGAGACGACCGACGCGATTGCGCGATCATTATCCTGGGCCTGTATGTGACCCGCGGCCCCGTGCACGGTTGTTTGCGGCCCGGCCGGCCGCTAGTGTGATGACAGAGAAGTTCGTCCATCGACCTCTCGATCTCCTGCCGATCCTGACAGTTCCCTTTCATGGCCGCGTTGCCGGCCCAAGCTCGTGGTATGCGGATGACACTAAAGAGCATGACCGGCTTCGGCCGCGCGGACGGCGCTGTCGGTCACCTGCGTTGGCACTGGGAGGTGCGCAGCGTCAACAGCCGTGGGCTCGACATGCGGCTTAAGCTGCCTGCCGGGTTCGAGGCGCTGGAACCGCGCGTCCGCGAAGCCGTCGGACGGCGCCTCAAGCGCGGCAACGTTGCGATTGCCCTCACGGTGAAGCGCGAGGAGGCGGTTTCCCAGATTCGCCTCAATCATGACCTGCTGCAGCAGGTCCTGACAGCGGCGGAACGCGTCCGCGTGGCCATTGGCGGCGGGCAGGTATCAGTCGATAGTCTGCTCGGTGTGAAGGGTGTGCTGGAGGTCGTCGAGGCCGCGGAAACCGACGAGGAAGCCGAGACCCGCGCCCTGGCCATGCTGGCAAGCCTCGAGGATGCGCTCCAGGGGCTGGAGGAGGCCCGCGCTTCAGAAGGGGCACGGCTTCGCGAGGTGTTGCTCGACCTGATCCTTTCGATCGAGCGCTCCGTCGAGGAAATCGCCGCTTCTCCCGCACGCACTCCGGAGGCAATCCGGCAGAGGTTGCGCGAGCAGGTGGAGCGGCTGCTCGAAGCAGCATCTTCATTCGACGAGGCACGCCTGCATCAGGAGGCCGTACTGCTGGCGACCAAGGCCGACATCGAGGAGGAGCTGCAGCGGCTGCGGGCCCATGTTGCGGGCGCGCGCGAATTGCTCGATACCGAGGAGCCTGTCGGGCGCAGGCTCGATTTCCTGTCGCAGGAGTTCAACCGCGAGGCCAATACGCTGTGCTCGAAGGCGAACGATGGCCAGATCACCCGCGCAGGCCTGCACCTCAAGGCGCTGATCGAGCAGATGCGTGAGCAGATTCAAAACATCGAGTGAAAGCCGTGCACTCGCCCTCCATTGATCGCCGGGGAATCATGCTGGTCCTCTCCTCGCCATCGGGGGCCGGAAAGACGACGCTCGCCCGCCGTTTGCTCGATGCGGACAGCGGCATCGACATGTCCGTGTCGGTCACGACCCGCAAGGCGCGGCCAGGCGAGGTGGAGGGCAAGGACTACTATTTCGTCAGCGAGTCCGAGTTCAGGCGCATGCGCGATGCAGGCGAGCTGCTCGAATGGGCCCGGGTGTTCGACAACTTCTACGGTACGCCGCGCTCACCGGTGGAGCGGGCGCTGGCGAGCGGCCGGGACGTGCTGTTCGACATCGACTGGCAGGGCGCACAACAGCTCAACGAGAAGGTTGCCCAGGACCTCGTGCGGGTGTTCATCCTGCCGCCTTCGGGCGAGATTCTGGAGCAGCGGCTGAGATCGCGGGCGCAGGACGCTCCCGATTCGGTCGCCCGCCGCATGGCTGATGCGGCTGCGGAAATCAGCCATTGGGCCGAGTACGACTACGTGATCGTAAACGCCGATCTGGAAGCGAGCGTCGCCGGCCTACGGGCCATTCTGGCGGCCGAGCGGTTGCGCCGGGAGCGGCTGCTGGGGTTGAGCGAGTTCGTTCGCGAGATGCAGAAGTCCTTGTGAAGCGCGACGTGGTGAAGTCGTGAAATAGTGAAGTCGTGAGAACAGGGTCACGAGTAGCACGTCACGATTTCACGACTCTTTCCCTGTGCAGCATATAGATCCCTGAAGCCACGATTATCCCCGCTCCCGTGATGGTCCAGACGTCGGGCAGCTGGTCGAAAACGAAATAGCCGATCGCAGTTGCCGCCAGAAGCTGGCCATAAAGGAACGGGGCTAGAGCCGACGTCGGCGCCCAGCGGTGGGCGACGATGAAGACGTAGTGCCCTGCGGCGCCCCAGAAGCCTAGCGACAGCAGCAGGGCCCAGGCGAGAGGGTCGGCAGGCCAGACCCATACGGAAAATGCCCAGGGCGCGGCGACGATGGTTCCCACGACCGTCGAGTAGAACAGCGTCACCTCCGAGGTGTCGTAGGCCGCGAGATACCGCGTCATCAGGATATAGAGCGAGTAGGAGAGCATACTGCCGAGCGAGAGTAGAAAGGCGGCATGCACCGCAGAAATACCCGGCCGGATGGCGACCAGGATGCCCATGAAGCCGACCAGGATCGCCACGAGCCGGCGCCAACCGACCCATTCGCCGAGGGTCGGTCCGGCCAGCAGAGCCACGGTCAATGGGGCCAGGAACAGGATCGTCGTGGTCTGGTCCAGGCGCAGGTAGCGCAGCGCGATCACGTTGAGCAGCGTGGCTGAGAGCATCGTGACGGAGCGGGCGAGCTGATACTTCAGCCTGTGGGTCCGCATCAGGCGCGGGATGCTGACAAAACCGAGGACGACCGCCACCAGCAGAAAATGCGCGAAGAAGCGCATCCAGACGATCTGGCCTACGGGGAGCAGCTCGACCGAGACGAGGTACTTCGCCGTCCCGTCTAGACAAGCGAACGTCGTCACCGCGAGCATGGTGAGCGCGATCGCCTTGAAGCGATCGGTTCGCTGCTGCTCGATTCCTGGTTCGCTCGATCGCTTCATACGCCTCCGGGTTCCGCGCGCGGTCCGCTCATCTTCCCAAAGCTTCTATCCGGTCCGGCGGGAAGGCATACTGTATTTTTGGAGTATTTGGGCACAGGAAGGTGCTCCGCAGGCCAGCTCGGCTTACGCCGCATGGCTGGCCAAGTTGACCTTGCCCGGTCTGCAGCCCAAGACATTGCGGAACGACATGGCGGAGCTCAGCAGCGTGTTACGCTCGCCGCCTGGTTCAGGATGACACCTCTCACATGACCATCCAGGCTCTGACGTCGAGGCCCCTTGTCGGCATCCTGTTCATGTGCCTGGCTCACATGCTGTTTCCGGTCATGAACGGCCTCGTGCAGATCCTGAGTGCTCGGTACAGCTCCGAGCAGATCGTCTGGGCACGCACCGCCTCGCATTTGATCTTCGTCCTGGCGCTGTTCACGCCGCGCCACGGCCTGCGTATCGCGGTCAGCAACCGCCCCGGTCTGCAACTCCTGCGCTCGCTGATGGTGCTGGCTACGACAACGCTGTTCTTTTCGGGGCTGGTCTACGTTCCGCTGGCGAAGGCGGCTTCAATCAGCTTCACCGGACCGTTTCTCATCGTTCTGCTCGCCTGGCCGATGCTGGGAGAGAAGATCAGCGGGCACCGGCTCGCCGCGGTGCTGGCTGCGTTCATCGGCGTGCTGGTCGTGGTGCGTCCCGGAACGGAGGTATTCCACTGGGGCTCTCTCCTGATCCTGGCCAGCGCGGTGACGTATGCATTCGATCAGATCTATACCCGCCGTGTTGCGGCGTACGACCGACCGGAAACATCAGCCATCTACAGCGTGCTGGTCGGAACCGTCGTGATGTCCATCATCGCGGCCTTCACCTGGACGACCCCGCAGACCTGGACAGACATTGGACTGCTCGTGATGCTCGGCATCATAGGCGGCTTCGGCCACTGGTGTGTCGCCAAGTCGATGACATATGCGCCGGCAAACCTCGTTGCCCCGTTCATGTACGTGCAGATGGTCGGCGCGGTCGTCGTGGGTTACCTGTTTTCGGGAACGCTACCGGACCTCGGGACCTGGATCGGATCCACGATCATCATTGCAGCCGCGCTGTTCATTGGACTGCGAGAGGCGCGGGTCGCGCGCCTCCGCTCCCGAACGGGCTGATCAAGTCGGCCGCCGCGCCCCGGGAAAGGAAATCGAGAGTTGAGGCGGATAGGGTCTCGCCGGCTGCTCCGGCGAGGCTGTAAGGTCATGCCGGTTTGCTCTCGTCAGCCGAGACGACGTACTGCTCCATCGGCTCCTTGAGCTTCATCGGGACCACGCCGCGGGGCGTCTCGACGGCAACTCCGACGACCCGCACCTGATGGACGTGGTACATCTGCTGATTGACCGAGAAGGTGCGGGCATGGTCCACGTACTGCGCGATCAGCATCTTGCCGAGGATGCAGCGCGGCGTTTCGGTGCCGGTATTGATCTGCTGGAGCGCTCCTTGCAAAGCCTCGCCCTTCTTGGCGAGCCTGATGACCGCATCGATCTCTGAGGCCTGGTCGCAAACCAAGCCCTTGGTCATGAACATCTGGCCTTTCTCGAGATCGGCTGCGGACTGGCTGAACTCCGGCGGCGCGCTCGTGAAATGGGGTGAGGACTGCGCCAACTCGGCCGCGGACACCGGCATTGCAAAGCACATTGCTGCAAGGGCAGCCGGCAAGCTCCTCCTGACGGGGTGCATCTGTCTGGCCTCCATGATCATCGTCTCCCCGCCGCTCGCCCGCATAACGGGCGTCGGACTGGGGAGTTCCGCGATGATCGGGAGAACGATTCTCGAGCCGGCGCAGCTTGGCGGGGGTGCCCGAGGATCAGTTCGGCCGCGTTGCCTCGGCTTCGGCCTGGACGATACCGGCGGCGATCGCACGGGCAGCGTACTCCGCCATGCAGCGATAGCCGACATCATTGAGGTGGAATCGATCCTGGGCGAGGAAGGACGCGTTTCCGTTGCGCTTTGCGAGGTCCGCCATCGCCTCGAACCGGTTCACGAGCAAAACCCGCTCTTTTCCGGCCACATCCGCAATCGTCTTCACGATCCGGCGATAGTAATCATCCCCCGCCAGCCGCTCCACGTACTGCGGGTCGATGAGAACGACGTCGATCCGGTTCGCCTCCAGCCAGTCGATTGCTTCCCGAAGGGTTTCGGCGAAATCCTCCTCGTCGATGCGGGCGAGGGCGTCATTGGTTCCGACCTGCCAGACGACGAGATCCGGCATCATTTCGGCAACCTCGAGCTTGAGCCGCTCCACGGCACCGCGGCCTGTCTCGCCCGAGACGCCGCGGTTCATCACGCGGATATCCACGCCGGGCAGGAAACCTTCGAGTGTGACTTCGAGGCGGACCGGGTACGCCGCTGCCGGGGAGCTGGCACCGACGCCGACCGTCGATGAAGAGCCGATGGCAAGAACCTTGACCGGCCTGCGCTCCCGGAGCGCCTTGCGCACGCTGTACAGGGGTGCCCGGGGGCCATAGGCCCTTTTCACGCTGCAATCGCTCGACAGCTCGGTTGCTGCCCGGGAGAGATTGGCGACCTGCAGCCGCTGCTGATGCGAGGCCGGCTCCTCCGCAGCCGCGGAACCGCAGATCACGAGGCTCGCGGCGATGCCAAGCCAGGCACGCGGCTTCTCCACTCGACGAACCATGCCGTGAACCCCATTAAGCAGACGCCGCAAAGTACCGTTGCGCAATCAAGAAGGAAACTCTCGGGTAGTATTGCGCGAACGACTTGCCCAATCAACGAGAGAAGCGAGCCGACGCAGAAGACAGCTAACGAATTGCGTCCGTAGGCACACATCAAGGACGTAAACGGCCCAAGCGGGCGCTCGATATACTTGAAGGTTGCGTGGAACGCGACCGCAATGGCGAGCAGGCTGATGATCCTGACCGGGGAAAGATAGGTTTTATCGAACAGGAACAATAGCTTCGGCTCCGGCACCCGCATCGGATCCGGCCAGAGCTGGTTAAGCGTTACGTAGGTTCCGGCGGCACGCAGCACCCACGCCAAAGGCACGAGGCGTGGAATGATCCGGTTGACCCGCTCACTGGAGCGGCAGAGCTCTGCCGCCACGAAGCCGAGGACAAGCAGCACCTGCCAGGAC
>JAEVZQ010000468.1 GCA_023392135.1 Pseudomonadota bacterium
GGCTGGTTGACGGGTGGCTCGATAAGAACCGGCACAAGGCGAGCTGATTCCTCAAACCTGCTGCCCAGAACGGGCTCCAAGGGGTCCTGGCCTCGACCCTCTCCCCGCACAGGGGAGAGGGCGACCCGGCGGGCGGCTCTAAAATGGATTAGAACGCCACCTGATCTCCGCCTTTGAGCTGCAGCATCTCGCGCGCGTCGTCCGGGCTGGCGATTTCGAGGCCTAGCCCCTCGATGATCTGCCGTGCGAGTTGCACCTGCTGCGCATTGCTTTCGGCCAGCTTACCGCGGCCTGCCCACAGCGAATCCTCCAGACCGACGCGCACGTTCCCGCCCATGGACGCAGCCATGGCTGCGATCGGGAGCTGATTGCGCCCAGCACCCAGAACGCTCCAGTGGTAGTCATTGCCGAACAGCCGGTCTGCCGTCCGCTTCATATGCGCGACGTCCTCCGGATGCGGGCCGATTCCGCCGACAATACCGAAAACCCTTTGAACGAACAGCGGCGGTTCCACGTTCTTGCGGTCGACCATATGGGCCAGTGTATAAAGGTGGCCGATATCGTAGCATTCGATCTCGAACCGGGTGCCGTTTCCGGCGCAGGTCTTCAGGATGTACTCGATATCCGAGAAGGTGTTCTTGAAAAATCCGCTGCGCGAACCCTCGATATACGCGCGCTCCCAGTCGAATTTGAACTCTTTTGTCCGCGCCAGCATCGGGTAGAGGCCGAAGTTCATCGTGCCCATGTTGAGCGACGCGACCTCCGGCTTGAAAGTTGCCGCCGGCCGGACCCGCTCCTCGACCGTCATGGTCATGGCGCCGCCGGTGGTGATGTTCACCACGCAGCCCGACCGCTGCTTGATCACTTTCAGGAACGGCGCGAACGCCTCGACGCTCTGGTCGGGCTTTCCCGTCTTCGGGTCTCGCGCGTGCAAGTGGACGATTGCGGCGCCCGCCTCGGCAGCCCCGATGGCGGCATCTGCAATCTCCTCGGGCGTAATGGGCAGATGCGGCGACATCGACGGCGTATGGATCGAGCCGGTGACGGCGCACGTGATGATGACCTTGCGGGATTTGCTCATAGCCGGGCCTCTCAGTCGGTGAACGGTTCTATTCTGCGCTTGTGAGCCGCGAGCGCGGCAAGCTGCTCGTCGCGCCAGCGCGTCTTGGCGGCATGCCTCTGCGGATCGGGCGTCGGTCCCCAGGCCTCGGCAGCTTGGGCCGTCTTATCATCGTCCCAAACGGACGCTTTCGGCTGAGCGTCGGCGAGGCGGCGGAAAAACGGGCTGTAGCGCCGGCAATAGTCTGGAATGCCGCCGGGAGCATTGAGCTCGATCGTCTCGAACGGGCCCATGAACGCCCAGCGCAGGCCGAGGCCGTTTCGGATCGTCTCGTCAAGATCCTGTGGGGTGACGACGCCCTCCTCGACCAATCGGAACGATTCGGCGAGAAGCGCCGTCTGTAGCCGGTTCAGGACAAAGCCATCGACCTCGCGCTTCACATGGATCGGCGCCTGACCGATGGCCCGATATATTTCACGCGCCCGCTGCAGCACCTTCGGCGAGGTCCACGGAGCACCGCACAGCTCCACGATAGGCACGAGATGCGGCGGATTGACGGGATGGGCCACGAGGCAACGACTGCGGCCGGCGAGGTCCTCGGTGTAGAGCGACGTGACGAGCGAGGAGGTCGAGGACGCGAGAATTGTGTCCGGTTCGGCAGACGCATCGAGGCGCGCGAAGATATCCCGCTTCATGTCCAGAGTTTCGGGCGTGCTCTCCTGGACGAGGTCAGCCCCGGCCACCGCGCTTTCGAGACTGGCGGCCGAGGCAACACGGGCTGCAGCAGCCTCGGGATCATCGATCAGATCGTGCCGCTTCAGGTCCAGGAGACCCTGCGCGATCAGGCCCAGCGCTCGTTCCGCGACGTCTCCGACGCCGTCCCACACCGCCACATTCCAACCGGCGCGTGCAAACACCATCGCCCAGGAACGGCCGATCAGCCCTGCTCCGATTATCGCCACCTTCGGCATGCGTTTCGTCTCCTCGTTGGGCCCGCTTCTTCAATGCCCGATATCGTTTCAAGGTAGCCGCGGTATGCAATAATGAAAACCGGATAACATCAGAGCCAAGAGGAAGCATCATGGATATGCAGATCGAAGGCCTGCGCGTGCTGGTTACCGCCGGAGCTGGCGGCATCGGCCTCGAGATCGCCCGCGCATTTATACGCGAAGGGGCCAAGGTGCACGTGTGCGACGTCGACCGGACAGCGCTCGAAGCCCTGGCCAGAATGGATCCGAAGCTCACCTGGAGTGTGTGCGATGTCGCTGACCGCGATCAGGTCACAGCCATGTTCGACGAGGCCCTCGCGCAGCTCGGCGGCCTCGACTGCCTCGTCAATAATGCCGGCATCGCAGGTCCGACCGGCCGGGTCGAGGAGATCAACCCCGAGGACTGGGACCGCTGCCTTGCCGTGGACATCACGGGGCAGTTCAACTGCGTACGGCTGGCCGTGCCTCACCTGAAGCAGAGCAAAAACGCCAGCATCATGAACCTCTCCTCGCAAGCCGGAAAGCACGGCTTCCCCCTGCGCTCGGCCTATGCGGCCGCGAAATGGGGTGTGATCGGCTTCACGAAGACGATCGCCATCGAGCTCGGGCCGTTTGGCATTCGGGCCAACGCTCTGCTGCCCGGGCTCGTCGCGGGCGACCGCATCCGCCGGGTCATCGAGGCCAAGGCCCAGCAGCGCGGCGTCTCCTTCAAGGAGCAGGAGCAGCATATGATGCAGTTTGCCTCGCTCAAGGAGTACGTCACCCCGCAGCAGCTCGCCGACATGGTCGTCTTCACAGCAAGCCCCCGCGGCCGCACCGTTTCGGGCCAGGCGATCTCGGTGTGCGGCGACACGAACATGCTGGGCTGAATCTCGGCCCGGCCGGAGAACCAAGAGCAGTCTCATGATGCCCGCGTGCCGGCGGTTGCCATTGTGGCGGATGAAGAATGGATCTATTTCCGCTACTGAGACGTTCGTCGAGCTGTCGGTTGCCAGCTGCGTGCACCTGCCTTGCAGTTCGAAAGGCAAGCTGATATACGGCCATCTCCTCGGCCCCTGGCGACCTGCCACGGCCAGCCCCGGACTGGGGGATAGTTTAATGGTAGAACAGCGGACTCTGACTCCGTTAGTCGAGGTTCGAATCCTCGTCCCCCAGCCAGTTGATTTTCCTACACTTCCCTCGTTTACGGTCGCGATTAGGGCCGAGCCAAAACTAACCTGACTGATCGCCGAGAGCAGATCTCCATTGTTTCGACATTGGCAAACAGTGCGAGGTCGCAAGAAGGTCCAGCACGTTACGTGATCGTGAGAGCCTCAAGCGGCGATAGAGTGGACCCGAGGCGGACAAAGGCTTGCTCTTTTGCACTCTTTGTACGCGGCAGCACCGGGTTTGATGCTACCAATGCACCGGCGGGACACCTGCCGCCGGCATGCGCAGAGCGGCGA
>JAEVZQ010000532.1 GCA_023392135.1 Pseudomonadota bacterium
GCAGTGTCGCCGACGGGTAAGGTTCCGCTGCTCACCGATGGGGCGGTAAGGGTGTGGGAAAGCCTCGCCAACATCGAGTACATCGCCGAGAAATTCCCGCAAACGGCGATCTGGCCACGGGACGCCGAAGCGCGGGCGCACGCGCGGTCGGCGGCGAACGAAATGCACGCCGGCTTCCAGGCACTACGCCAAGCCTGCCCGATGAATCTCGCCAAGCGATTTGCCAAGAAAGACCGTGGGCCAGAGGTGACTGCCAACCTCGCGCGGCTCCAAACGCTCTGGAAGGAGACACGTACCGCTTTCGGCGGTGCGGGCCCGTTCCTTTATGGTGGTTTCTCGGCCGCTGACGCCATGTTCGCGCCAGTCGTCACACGGCTCGACACCTATCAGGTCGATGTGGACGCCGATACGCGCGCCTACATGGATGCAGTGCTCTCGCACCCTGCCTTCATCGCCTGGCGCGAAGCGGCCCTCCAGGAACCCTGGCATCTTCCTCACTACGAGGAAGGCGAAACGGCCGTCGAGATTTTCCACCGCCCGCAGAGCTGAGAGGCTAGCAGGACATCCATGCCCCAGACCCAGAAACAGTCGCACTATCCCGATCCCGCCAACAAGGAAGAAATCGTCTCGCGCACGCTCTCGGTGCTGGTCGACAACGAGCCGGGCGTCCTGTCACGCATCGCCGGGCTGTTCTCCGGGCGCGGCTACAACATCGATTCGCTGACGGTGACCGAGACCGAGCACGCGACGCGCCTGTCGCGGTTCACGATCGTCACCAAGGGCACCCCGATGGTCATCGAGCAGATCAAGCACCAGCTCGAGCGCATGGTGCCGGTCCATCGCGTCACGGACCTCACCCTTTCCGGCGAGCAGCCTCTCGAGCGCGAGCTGGCCCTTATCAAGGTATCGGGCAGGGGCGAAAAGCGTATCGAGGCACTGCGGCTGGCCGAGATTTTCCGCGCAGCAGTGATCGATGCCTCGACCGAGCACTTCGTGTTCGAGCTCACCGGGCGGACGAGTAAGATCGAGCAGTTCATCCAGATCATGACCGAGCTGGGGCTGGTCGAGGTTTCGCGGACCGGCATCGCGGCCATGGCGCGCGGGCCCGATGGATTGTAAATCTCCGGCGACTGAGTTCGACGGCCGGCTAGTGTGATGATCGAGGACACTAGAGTCATAGAGTTGCTAGTGTGGGTTCAGAAGTTCCCTCTCCACCTAGCCTGAAGTGATGGGGAACTTCTGAACCAAAGCCACACTAGCCGACCCAGCCATCGGGGAGGCGCACGCGATGTGGAGCTATCGGGCCCGTTTGGAGCGGGACCTCATGCGATGGCGCGAGCAGGGCTGGATCGACGATGCCGGCCTCAGTGGCATCAGAGCTGATCTCGCGGAGCGCGGCCGCGGCATCGGTCTTTCGACGACACTCGCGATCCTCGGTGCCGTGCTGATCGGTTTCGCTGCGATGAGCTTCGTCGCGGCGAACTGGCAGGAGATGCCGCGTCTCGCCCGCCTGGGTCTGCTCGTTGCCGCGCTGTGGGGTTGCTACGGTCTCGCCGGCTATCTGCTGACACGCGGACACGAAAGCTTCGGGCACGCCGCTGTGCTGGCGGCTGTCGGCGTATTCGGCGCGAGCATCATGCTGATCGCTCAGATGTACCACATCGATGGCAATCCGCCCGATGCGGTGCTGACCTGGGCCGTCGGCGCCCTGCTGGCCGGTGTACTCCTGCGTTCCAACCCGGCCTTGGCCCTGGCGATGCTGCTCGTCGGCCTCTGGAGCGCCTGGCAGACCGGCCTGACCGAAGCAGTCCACTGGCCGTTTCTCATCGGTTGGGGCGTCGTCTCGGCCGCCTTTCTGTGGCGGCGCTGGCGGCCGGGCTTGCACCTGTCCGCAATCCTGATGTCGATCTGGATCATCGCGCTCGGCTACCTCCTGTTCGAACGCCATGCTCATTGGGCCGTGGCGCTGATCGGATTGGCGATCTGCGGCGTGGCTGTCGCAGCCGAGCAGCTCCCGGGCGTCTGGCGCCGCATTGCGCCGACGGTCCTCTGCTACGGGATGGCCATTGCATATGGGGGACTGTTCGCGTTCAAGTTTCTCGAGCAACGCGATGCGGGCACGCTGACCCTGCTCTCCGCGGTGACCATGTCTCTTCTGCTCGCCGCCGTTTTCTGGGGCTGGCGAGGAGATCACAAGCCCGTGCTGTGGCTCGGCTATCTGAGCTTTTCGATTGAGCTGCTGGCGCTCTACTTCATGACCATCGGCACGCTGCTCGGAACGTCGCTGTTCTTTCTTGTGACCGGGATCATCGTCATCGGGCTGGCATGGCTCGCCTATCGCCTGCATACGCAAGCACCCGGCACGCAGGAGGCTTTGCCATGAAGCTGCTCGGGGGCAAGGTGTGGCCCGCCATCGCTGTCGTGGCTGTGCTGCAGACGGCAGTGCTCGGCTGGATTGTGGCCGAGCGGATCACGCTTCTGAAAACCGGTCGGGAGGTCACGCTGCCGATCGTGCCTGTCGATCCGCGCAGCCTGTTTCGTGGCGATTACGTGCGCCTCTCATACGAGGTGACGCGCGTACCGGGGCATCTTCTGGAGGGCAAAACGGCCCGAGGAGCGCCCATCTACGTCACCGTCCAGCGCCAGGCAGATGGTTCCTACACTCCCGTTGCGGCCAGCCAGTCCCACGCCGGCGTAGCCGCACCAGATCAGATCGTATTGCGCGGCAGGGTTCAGCACGACGGCAGGAACAACAACTCGGGAACAGGTGACCTCTTCCTGAGCTACGGGATCGAGAGCTATTTCGTACCCGAAGGGAAGGGTCTGGAGCTCGAGAAGATGGCGGTCGAGCGGAAGCTTGCCGCGGTCATCGCCGTCAATAGGGACGGCAATTCGGCCATTAAGGGACTGATGGTCGATGGGACACTTGTTTACGAGGAGCCGCTGTTCTAGCTCGAATTGGTACAGCGGCTCCAGCTGCGATCCATCCGCTATTTGTGTCTAAGCCATTGAAAACAAGCTGAGTAGCCTCTGAAGAGTTGAAGGCGAACGCCTCGTTAATCCTCCGTTAACCCACGTCTGGTTAAGAGGGAGTAGGTAAACGAGGTGTGTTTTCATGTTGCGTTTCGAGTGCCGGCCCATGCGGGCTGAAGCCTTCCACACACTCCCTCCCAAGCTGATCGCGATCGGGTTCGCCATCACGCTGGCAGCCTGCAGTGCGGATCTCAGCCGTTTTGATCCGCCATTCGGCCTGACAACCAGCAGCTCCGCGCTTTCGTCGGCCCCCGTACCACATGAAGGTATGTTGGGCGGCGGCTCCCAGCTGTCGGATTCCACGCCGTACGACACCTACCGGCCGACGCCGCGCAACGACTACGCTGCCGCGCCTCGCTCCTACGACCGCGACGGTTCAGGTTATCGCTCGGGATACGGAGCAAGCCCGAGCTACGGCGGGAGCTATGATTCGCGCCGGCGCGTTGCCTCCGCTCCGCCCACCTACGATTCGACGACGCCTTACCAGCCGTCCTACCCAGCGCGATCCGCGCCCACCTATCCGCCGCCGGCTGCAGCACGCGTCGAGCAGCCTTTGTATGCTGCGCAATCGCGTCCGCAATCGGAGGCGCGGGTTGCTGCGCTGCCGCCCGACAGGGCACGGGAGCCGTATAGAACGGTAACACCTCCGGCCTCTGCTAATGCCCCGGCGACTCCTGCCCGCTACGCTCCCCTGCCGGCATCGGCAACGTCTCGGCCCGATCCATCCGGCAACCCGCGTCTCGTCGATGTGCAGCCCGGCGATACCC
>JAEVZQ010000248.1 GCA_023392135.1 Pseudomonadota bacterium
GTCCAATCGAGCTCGGGCATGGCGCGGAAGTTCATGCCGTAAATGGACGCCACCAGCGTCGGCGGAAGCAGCACGACCGCCACGACCGAAAAGAGCTTGATGATCTGGTTCTGCTCTATTGATACCAGCCCCAGCGAGGCATCCAGCATGAAGGTTAGCCGTGCGTTCAGATAGTTGAGGTGGTCGGCGAGCGACTGCACGTCCCGGCTCGCCGTCTTGATCTGCTCGCGCGTGCGTTCGCCCTCCTTGCGCCTCATGGCGGCCTGACTGAGGTAGGTCAGCAGGCGACCGAGAGAAAGCAGGCTGTCTCGCATTTTCGATGCGATCTCTCCTTCGCGGCCGATCTGCTTCAGGATGACCTCGAAGCGTCGCGTCCGCGTCACAGATCCGCCTTTCATGTCGAAAATCGTATGCGCCAGGCGGTCCGCATCGGCCTGCAGACGTTCGATGATGTCGGCCTCGCGGTCGATGATCGTTTCGATCAAGCCCAGCAGAATCGCCATTGCGGAATCGCTGGCCGCGTCGCCTTTCTCCGCCCTGCTGAGGAAGATCCCGAACGCGCGCGGCTCGGCATAGCGCACCGTCACCAGCTTGCTCTCGGTGAGAATGAATGTGATCGCGGTCGACTCGGGGCTCACGGTTTCGGCCCGATGCAGAACCGCAGCAGTCATGACGTAGGCACCGGATTCCTGGTAGAGTCGGCTCGAAACCTCGATTTCGGCCATCTCCTCGCGTGTCGGCACGAGGATGCCGAGCTCCCGCTCGACGAGCTCCTCTTCTTCTTGGAGCGGATTGAGGAGATCGATCCAGACGGCTTCCGCGGCGGAGGCAGCTCCTTGGGCCTTCACCAGACCAGCTCCGCGTGCGTGGTAGATTGTCAGCATGTCAGCGCCTTCCCCTCCGCCGATTCGAGCCGGAGGCAGTCATATACCAACGCACGGCGCGGCAGGCAGCCAAAGCGGAGCTTTTTGCGTTTCAAGCTCATGAAGAACACCGGTCCGGATCCGATGAAAGACGTCGTAGAACTCAACAGGAAGTACGGGATCGAGAACGAGCTCGGCTTTTGCGACATAAAAGGCGAGCCGTTGGCCTGGATCAGAAACGATGCCTGCGCTGCCACGATAGCCCTGAAAGGTGCACAGCTGCTCAGCTGGTATCCCTCGGGCCAGGAGGAGGTCTTCTGGGTATCCACCATCGGGCCCTCCTCCCCGAAGGAACCCCAGCGCGGGGGAGTCCCCGTCTGCTGGCCCTGGTTCGGACCCCATCCGAACGATCCATCCAAGCCCAAGCATGGATTCGTGCGCAACCGCAGGTGGACGGTCGTCTCGACCGGCAGCACCTCGCAGTTGACAGAGCTGACGCTCAGGACAGAGGCGGCGCCGGAGGACGCAGCGCTTTGGCCCCATCAGGCCGAGGTCAGCCTGCGGGTCGTCGCCGGGGCAATTCTGTACCTCGAGCTGACCACTCGCAACACCGGCTCGCAGGGCTTCGAGCTGACACAGGCGCTACACTCGTATTTCAGGGTCTCGGACGTCGCCAAGGTTGCAGTCGAAGGCTTCGACGGCCTGGAGTATCTCGACAAGGTCGACGCCTACGCCCGAAAGCGGCAGTCCGGCCTGATTGCGATCACTGGTGAAACGGACCGCATCTATCTCGGCCATGCCGGAGCTGCCGTCATTCATGATTCAGAGCTCGGTCGAGGCATCATCGTCAACAAGTCCGGAAGCGCCAGCAGTGTCGTCTGGAATCCGTGGGAGAGGCTAGCAAGAGAGCTCGGCGACATTGGCGAAAACGGCTACCGGCGGATGCTTTGCGTTGAAACGGCCAACGCAGGTGATGATGTCGTGCGGATCGAGCCGGGCAATCAGCACACCCTGGTCGCAAAAATCCAGATCGCACGCGGATGAGTGGCACTGCACTGCGACGCACCGACTCTTGCAGAGCAGCATCGCGGGCCTCATATTGGGAGACAGGTTTCAACAGAGGAAAGGAGGTGATCCAATGTCGAGTGAGATGTGGACTCTGCCGTTTGGGGACGTGTTCGCAGCGAGGATGTTGGAGCAGCCTCTGCGTTTCTCCTGAGGCGCCGTGAGCCGGCACAAGCGCCGGCCAGTGCAAACGGCAGTCTTCACTCACGGAGGGGCCACCTGATCAGGTGGCCCTTTTCGTTTGCGGTTTCAGCGTTCTGGCGAGCAAGTGCAGCAGCGTCCGGCTGCTGAACCGCTGATGAACAGCCCACTCCAAACTCGTTCATGTCAGCCGTGCCAATTTCAGGTCCATCGGAACGGCACTGTTCCGAAGCGATCTGGGCAATCTGGCACGGGAGATTTGGAAATGATGCTTAAGTCCGCCTTATTCGCCGCCGTTCTCGCCGCAGCTGCCGCCACGGGCGCGGCCACCACGGCTTCAGCTGCACCGGCTGCCGCCCCTGCGGTGCTCGCCGGCATTCAAAGCACCTCGGATGCCGTAGAGCAGGTCCGCTGGCGTCGCCATACCCGCACAGTGACCCGCTGCATCGGAGGTCGCCGCGTGCTGATGCGCATCAACTGGCGCGGCAGGGTTGTTTCGCGTCATGTGGTCGGCCGCTGCTGGAATCATCACCGCAGGGATCACCGCAGAAGCCATCACCGCCGCTGGCACTGATTGCCGGCAGGCTTAACGGCCGAACACGCCTGCAGACAAAAGGGCCCCGATCGCACTGCCTCCGGCGATCGGGGCCCTGGTCGTCTGCACCCGAACGGGATGTCAGTCTTGTTTCGCCTTGCCGGAGGAAGGCCGCCGGGCCCGAAGCTCGCGATGGCGCTCGAGCGAGGCAGCCGGCGTCGCATACGCCTCCTGCAACTCGACGCTCCAGTACCGCAGATCCTGCAATGGAATCTGCTCGCCGGTCACGGCGCAGCGGACGTACTCGCCGGGTGACAAGACCTGGAACTCGCCGTCCATGTAGCGGACGCGAGCCTCGCCGTGTGACCCGAACAGCTTCTCGAACCGATTCATTTTTAACTTTTCCCGACGGAGGGGCGTTCAGCCCTAATGCCTTCAGATCGCCAATGCGGGACGGGCCGTCAAGGCCGGGCGACACTTCGCATGGTTCACACGCTGCCGTTTCAGAACAGAGAGCCCTGCCCGCCTTGCGGAGGGTTTCGCTTGCGCCGCGGCTGGCGCACCTGAGCCGGATCGACGATGCGCGACATGGCCGGGCGGGATGAGCCTCTGCTCGTTCTGACATCGCGCACATCCGCGTCGATACAGCCATCGGCGAGCTCCACCTGGATATCCGTGCCGATGCCGACCGCCCCCACGGATCGGATCGTGCGGCCATCGGCATCCCGCACCAGCGCAAAGCCGCGTTCCAGCACACCCTGATAGCTGAGCGACACGAGCAGCTTGGATAAGCCGGACAGTCGCGCTCTCTCATGCCCGACGCGGCTCCTGAACGCCTGCTCCGCCCGCGCGGCGCAACTCGCCACTCTTTCGCTCCCGCGATCGACCCGGCCACGAACGGCTTCGATACTGAGCCGACCGGCCGTGCGCTCGAACCGTGACCGTCGCGCGCCGGCGAGCCGTGAGAGCGCATCGCGGCTGTGCCGGCTCAATGCCTCGAGCCGGTCGCGGCAGCGATTGAGACGTGCGTCCAGTAGCCGCGGCTGCAGCCGGGATGATACGCGGGCATGACGCATCGCGTGCGCGCGCGTGTTGGCAAGCAG
>JAEVZQ010000151.1 GCA_023392135.1 Pseudomonadota bacterium
GCATTACGCCACCGCAACCTGCCGCCTTCTTTAAATAATTTGCCGATAGCTCGAACCGCGGTCAAAAATCAGGCTTATAGTTGCTCTTCATCTGCCGGGCTTGGCTGAATTCGTACCGAAGCCCGAACCGCAGGGCGCGTTAGAATGGAACGCGCTTTCTGCCGAAGCCTGAGTGCCTATGACAGAGCCCTTCATTTCCGTAATCGTGCCTGTGCTCAACGAGGTCCAGGGGCTGCAACCCTTGCTCGATCGCGTTTGCCCCATACTTGACCGGCTCGGGGCTTGGGAGATCGTTTTCGTCGATGACGGGTCCACGGATGGGACGTTGGAAGCGATCCGTCTCAAGCACCGGGCGGACCCACGCATCAAGGCCGTCGCATTCAGCCGGAACTTCGGCAAGGAGATCGCCATTGCGGCGGGGCTGCGCTACGCGCGCGGGGACGCCGTCGTCATCATGGATGCCGACCTGCAGCATCCACCCGAGGTGATCGAGGCGTTCATGGCAAAATGGCGGGCCGGTTATCAAGTGGTGTACGGGGAGCGCCTCGACCGCTCGCACGAAGGCCGGGTGCGGCGGTTTCTCTCTGGCGCCTTCTATCGGACTTTCAACGCACTCTCCAAGTCCGACATTCCCCAGGGCGCTGGCGACTTTCGACTGCTCGACCGGCGCGCAGTCGAGGCCATGAACGCTCTCGGCGAGCGATCCCGGTTCAACAAGGGGCTTTTTTCCTGGATCGGCTTCCGCTCGGTCGGCGTCCCCTATGTCGTCGCAGACCGGGTCCACGGCTCATCGCGCTGGAACTTCCGGACGCTGGTCAGGTTTGCGCTCGACGGGCTCACCTCGTTTTCGACCATTCCGCTGCGTATCTGGTCGCTGCTGGGCCTTGCCATTTCGCTGACAGCGTTTGCGAGCGCGGTCGTGTTTCTCGTTCAAACATTGCTGTACGGCATCGATGCGCCCGGCTTCCCGTCATTGATCATTTCCGTAATGATTTTTGCGGGCGTGCAGCTTATTTCTCTGGGCGTGATCGGCGAGTACCTGGGCCGGGTCTACGAGGAGGTAAAGGCGCGGCCGTTGTTCATCGTGGCCGAGGAAATCGGCGCCAAGCGTACCTCCAACGACGAGGATCGCCCGAAGCATATCGCCCCAGCGCACCACGAGGTCATCGGTGGCAGCCGTTGAACACTCCCAAGCAGCCAACCATCGTCCGATCATCCTATGGGCCGATGATTATGCGATGACCGGCGGCGTAAGTGCCGGTATCGAACAGCTCGTCGCGGCGGAGCGGCTTTCCGGAACGAGTGCGCTGGTGACGACCTGCCATTGGCCCTCACATGCTCGCCGCCTATTGCATCTTCGATCTCGAATTGCTGTCGGCTTCCATCTCAATCTGACACTCGGAGCGCCGATCGGGCGGATGCCGCACCTGGCACCTTCCGGCACGTTACCGCGGTCTGAGCGGCTGCTGGAACTCGGCTTCTGCGGCCTGCTCGATGAGGCCGAGATCGAGGAAGAGATCATTCGACAGCTGGACCGGTTCGAGGACACGACCGGCTGCTCTCCCGACGTGATCGACGGGCATCACCACGTCCACGTTTTTCCGCAGGTCCGCCGGGCGCTGCTGAAGGTCCTGACGGAACGCTACCAGGGGCCAAAGCCCATGTTGCGGGATACGGCGGACCGCGCCATTGCGATCGTCTTCCGCTGTGCAAGCATTGGCAAATCTTTGGGCCTATCTCTGCTCGCGCGCGGGTTCGGCCGTCGCGCCCGGGCTTTGGGCTTCTCCACCAACCTGGGGTTCTCCGGGGTGTCTCCGTTCGACGAGCGCATGCCCTTCGCGCGGGAGCTTCGGCGGTTTTTCCTACGTCCCGGGCCTGATCACCTCGTCATGTGCCATCCGGGCTATGTCGACGAGGAGCTGGCCCGCATCGATACGCTGGTCACCCGCAGAGAGGCCGAGCTCGCGACCCTGCTCCTCGATCCGAGCCTGCCAGCAAGGATCCGGCATCCCTCGCGCGATGCAACAGGCCACGTCTCGTGGGGCCCAGTGAATGCCTGAGACGCGCCGTCCGGGCGAACGGGCCGGCGCCGTCAGCCCTGCCGTTCATTATTCGGGGTTCGTAATCGCAGGCCTGCTGGCGCTGGCCGCGGATATGCTCATCCTCGAAGCCCTGATCCTCGCCGGTTTGCATCCGCTGATCGGCCGGCCGTTCGCGATTTCGCTCGCCATGGTGGTCTCCTGGCTGGTCAACCGCACGATCACGTTTGCCGTGCCGGGGCCTCCCAGCTTCCGCGAGTACGCGCGCTTTGCCGCCGTGTCCTGGACCTCGCAGGCCGTCAACTACACGATCTTCGGCGCGATCCTGATCGCGCGCCCGGCGACGCCGCCTCTGCTGGCAGTGGTGATGGCCTCGTTCGTATCGATGTTTGTCTCCTACTTCGGGTTCCGGTATGGGGTCTTTTCCCACGGACCCGCTTCGGCGCGTCCGTCAAAATCACGGACGGAGACATGACCGGTTCGTCGACCGACATCGTCCCCATCATCGATGGGGCGGCGGAGCTGCTTGCGGCCTACGAGGTCGTCTTCTGCGACGTCTGGGGCGTGCTCCACAACGGTATCGAGCCCTACGCCGAAGCCGGCGAGGCGCTCGCCCGGTTCCGCGCTCAGGGCGGAACGGTCATCCTCGTTTCGAACTCGCCGGCATCCTCCTCCTCACTCGCCAAGCTGCTCGATCGGGTGGGCGTCTGCCGGGATGCGTGGGATGCGGCCATAACCTCGGGCGACCTCACGCGTACCCACATCACAACGCGCGGCTACCGGCTGATCCACCACATCGGACCCGAGCACGATCGGCGAGTCTTCCGGGGCCTCGACATCAGCCCTGTCGCGCTCGACCGCGCCACCGCCATCGTGTGCACGGGCATTGTGGACGACCAGTGCGAAACGGGCGAAAGCTACCGCCCCCTGCTCTCCCGGGCTCTCGCTCGACAAATGCCCTTCGTGTGCGGCAACCCCGATCTCGTCGTCGATGTAGGGGGCGAGCTGCTGCCGTGCGCCGGCTCGGTTGCCACCATCTACGAGTCGATGGGCGGCGACGTCTACTGGGCCGGCAAGCCGCATGAGCCTGCCTACGAAGCGGCGCGAGGGCTTGCTCACGAGATCCGCAGCCGCTCCGTCGACAAGGGCCAGATCCTTGCCATCGGCGATGCCGTGCGGACGGACCTGGCCGGCGCGGCAGGCTACGGTATCGACTGCCTGCTGGTCGCGCATGGTATCCATCGGGACGAGCTCATGCCGACGGGTCGCCTTGACCCTGCACGGCTCGAAGCACTGCTGCGGACCAGCCCGCACCGCCCCGTCGCCAGCGTCCCAGCGCTGGCGTGGTGACGCAGCCTGCGGCGGAATGGACCTGTTCAGCGTTTTAGCTCGGCGCCGCAGCGTTCATTCCGTGGCGTTCGATATGAGCCAGTGCCACGGTGTCCCATGACCCTGAAGGAGCCCTCGTTCACGTTTGGCATCGAGGAGGAGTACCACCTCGTCGACCGGACCACGCGCGACCTCACCGCGGCCCCCCAGGAGCTGATGGACGCCTGCCTCGCCCGCCTCGGTGACCAGGTCAGCCCTGAGTTCCTGAAGTCCCAGATCGAGATTGGCACGCCGGTGTGCCGCACACTCCAGGACGCGCACCGGCATCTCGCCGAGCTGCGCGGCACCATCGGGGAGATCGCAGCCGGCTTCGGATGTGCCCCCATCGCTGCCTCGACGCACCCGTTTGCCCATCACCTCCGCCAGACGACGACGGAAAAAGAGCGTTATCAAAATCTCGCCCACGATCTGCAGGGCGTCGGCCGCCGGCTGATCGTCTGCGGGATGCACGTGCACGTGGCGATCGAGGACCGCGAGTTGCGCATCGATCTCATGAACCAGGTGCGCTACTTCCTCCCCCATCTGCTCGTGCTCTCGGCGTCGTCCCCGTTCTGGCAGGGCCAGAACACCGGCCTGATGAGCTATCGGCTGACCGTGATGCAGGCGCTGCCGCGGACGGGCATGCCGGGCCGCTTTTCCGGGCGGCACGAGTACGAGCGCACCGTCGACGTCCTCGTGAAGGCCGGTGTCATCGAGGATGCGACCAAGATCTGGTGGGACCTGAGGCCATCGCATCGCTTCCCGACACTCGAGATGCGCATCACGGACGTATGCACCCGGCTCGATGATGCCCTTTCGATCGCGGCGCTGTACGTCTGCATCTGCCGGATGCTGTACCGGCATCGTCGGAGCAACCTCAGCTGGCGCACGTATCCGGTTTTTCTTCTCAACGAGAACCGCTGGCGGGCCCAGCGGTATGGTGTGCAGGGCACGTTGTTCGATTTCGGCAAAGGTACGCTGGAGCCCTTCAGGGATCTGCTAGGAGAAATCCAGACGCTGGTCGCAGAGGATGCAGCCGCCCTCGGTTGCGAGGCGGAAGTGGGGCATGCCTCCGAGATCGTCGCCAACGGCACCAGCGCCGACCGGCAGGTCGCAACCTATGAACGACTGCGAGCCTCGGGCGCGAGCGAGGAGGACGCACTCAGAGGCGTCGTGGATCTCCTCATCGAGGAAACCCTTGCCGGGACGCGTGCTGCCGCCCTGCCGGGACCATCGGACGGGACCGGCTGACGTCTTCTCGCTAATCCTTCAGCAGAAACTCCGCTTCGATCGTGATCCAGATATCGTCCGAGACGAGCGGCAGAGCGCGCGTGAGCCCCCAGTCGCTCCGCTTCACCTTCGCCGATGCGGTGAACCCCGATACCCACTTGCCCTTATAGGTCGGATTGACGGGAGCGAACGGGTGCTCGCCGGTAAAGTTCCAGATCACCTTGAGTGTCACCGGCTTGGAGATCCCCATGATGGTGAGCTCGCCATCGAGCTCGCCGGTCTTCTCGCCGGTACGGCGCACCCAGGTGCTTCGGAACGTGATGAGCGGAAAGCGGTCGGCATTGAAGAAGCTCTCGCTCTTGAGATTGTCGTCGAACTCCTTGACCCCGGTCCACAGGCTCGCCGTCTTGATCACGACATCGACGCCGCCGCCCTCGGGATCGGTCGGCGAGAACTGCAGCCGACCATCGAAGTCCAGGAATTGGCCCGATTGGCGAGACAGCCCGAGGTGATCCCAGGTGAACCGGATCGACGAGTTCTGCTTGTCGAACTCCCAATTGTCCGCCAGCGCGGCCGGCGACCAGCAGAGCATCGCAACCAGCAAGAGCGCGAGCAGAGACCCGGCACGGCGCAACGCTGGGCGGTGAAACGGACGGGCCATCGGCTGGTGAGCTCCAGGAAGATACCGGGCGCCAATGGAGATGGAAGCACCCGCTGAGAATAGGGCTCCTGCCGCAACAGCAGTATAATGTGACCTGATGTTGGCCGCGCAGCTTTCGAACTAAAGCCCGGCTGCCATTCCGCCGTCCACAGCCAGCTCCGCCCCGGTCACGAAGGCGCTGTCGTCCGAGGCGAAGAACAGCGCCACACGGGCCACGTCCTCGCCCGTGCCGAACCGCCTCAGCGGTGTCTGGTCGAGCAGCGCCTTGTTGATCGCCGGATTGCGGAGAACGCGGTCGGTGAGCGCCGTCTCGATGAACCCGGGGGCGAGTGCGTTCACGCGGATGCCGAACGGCGCATACTCCACAGCCAGCGCCCGCGTGAGGGCCGAGACGGCTCCTTTTGTCGCCGAGTAGCCGGCGAGCTGCCGCAGGCCGCGGCTCGCCATGATCGATGACAAGTTGATCAGCGAGGCGTTGCCTGATTTCCGCAGCAGCTCGAACCCATCGCGGGCAACCCGAACGACGCCGTCGAGATTCACCTCGCGGATGCGCACCCAGTCGGCATCGGACAGATGGCGGAAGTCACTGCGCACGTTCAGACCGGCATTGTTGACGAGCACGTCGAGCTTCGCATGCCGCTGCTCGACGGCGCGGAACATGGCCGTCACGTCCTGTCCGCGCGAGACGTCAGCCGTCACCGCTGCGACGTTGCCACCTGCCTCGCTGATGTCATGCGCCGCCTTTTCTGCAGACGCTCCATCGACATCCGCCAGATAGACGAAAGCCCCCTCGGCCGCGAAGCAGCGGGCGATGGCAAGACCGATCCCCGCACCGGCGCCCGTCACCAGCG
>JAEVZQ010000178.1 GCA_023392135.1 Pseudomonadota bacterium
ATCGGTGCAATCCTGCTCATGATCTTCATCGCAATCTATGCGCTCATTGTCATGGCCGTCGCGATCGTCCTGCAGGTGAACGCCAGCAAGTGGGCCGAGCTTGCGTTCTACATCGTCGGCGGCTTGGCATGGGTTGTACCCGCCGCACTGCTGGTCCGCTGGATGTCGCGCCCCGATGAGCCGCGGGACGCGACTGCTGGACCGGAACGGCTGCGACACCGCGCCTGATGACCGCGATTTTAGGCGAGGCGCGTCTCCAGCGCCGGTGCCGGGGCTGCCTGCCGCGCCTTCTGCCGCTGCCGCTCGATGCGCAGCACGTGAATATTGCTCACCTCGAACCCGAGGAACCGGTCGAAACTTGCCGTCAGCATCCCCGAGGGCCGTCCGGCCTCGCCGACGGAAAGACACGCATCGAACCGGCCTTCGAGCACCTCGAACAGCGAGCGCGCCTCGTTATGCTCGGCCAGAATGACGATGTGATCGTAGACCTCGTCGAGCGTGTCGAGCACGAGGCTGAGGAGATTGGGATCGAGCGCCACCTTCTCATCGCGCAGTGCAGAGCCGGCCGCGATGGCATGAGCGGGGCTGCCCGGCAGGCGCGAGATGATTTCCTCGAACGTGGCGTGCCCATCCAGCAGGTCGTTGAGTCCAAGGGTTCGCTGCGATGCCGGACCTCCCGACACCTCGCCGCCACTCGTGCTCCATCTGACGAGCACCACCCGGCGGCCGCCGGCAGTCAGACCGTCGGCCAGCGCCAGCGCTTCGGTCGTGGCATCGATATCGGGCTCCTCGCCCGCAACCATCGTGCGGCAGCCACGATCGGCGGCAGGAAGGGCAAGCAGATGATCCGCGACGGCGATCGGGGAACGGAGCCTGCGGAAGCCGGAGTCAGCGGCACCGCTCTCCTCCTCTGTCGCTACGACCTGCTCTTCCTCACGCTGTTGGGCCCGGCGGCGCGTCGTCGTGCGGATCGCCTCCCGCACCGCGATTGCGCCAAGGCCCAGAAGCAACATGAGGACCATGCCGAGTATGGCCATCGGGCCCTTCCGCGGGAACACGGGCCTCTCCGGCGTTTCGGCCCACAACACATCCTGAATGCTGGCGGGCTTGGAGTCCGATGCAGAGGGTCGAGGCGGCCACAGGCTGGCGAGGTAGACTTCAACCAGCCGGTTCACGAAGCGGGCAGCGAGATGCGGATCGGACGTCGCGAAGCTCACCCTGATTGCGCCATCACCGCCCAGGCTCACAGAAAACTTCTCGTAGACGGCGGCCAGCACGCGTTCGTCCAAATCTCGAAGCCCCTGCAGAGGCCCTGACTTCTCAGGCCAGAACTGCGACAGGACCGGTACAGTCCGATTCTCACCGCTGAATTCCGGCAGTCTCTTGAGCCCGAGCTCGGTCGCCACTTCGAAGAGCCGGATCGGGTCCTTCAGGTTTTTCAGATGAGCTTCGAGGCCATTTTGCGCATCGGACTTTTCTCCGGCCACGAGCCGCGCCTCCGCCACGTAGCGGGGAGACATCCAGGATTGCACAAGGAAAGTCGCGAGCCCGGCCGCAATCGTCGCCAGCAGAAGCTGTGGCAGCATCCGCCTCACCGCCTGCAGGAAGGCGATGCCGAAGAGACCTGAGGTCTGATTGGCAGGGAGGAGCATGATGCAACGGTTCCGCGCGGCCAGAGATGACACTGTTGGCCGTTTAATAAAGGCGGACCTGCGTAACGAATTTGTTAAAGTTCTTGAGGTTAGCCCCGCTCGCTACCACGCAGATGCAATCTCGCGCCAGTTGAGCGTTGAAACGACTACGCTGCCGCAGGACGCGTGCGCTGCACCTCAGGCACGGCCGTGCCGATCATGCAGTCCCGCGTGACGATCTCCGCGAGTTGCTCCTCACTCCAGCCTTCTGTTCCTTCCGGCCGTTGCGGCAGAACGAGATAGCGCAGATCTGCCGTGGAATCATGGACCCGCGCCTCGATACCGTCGGGAAGCACGAGGCCGAATTCCTTCAGTACGCCATGCGGGTCGACCACCACGCGCGAGCGATAAGCCAGGCTCTTGTACCAGGCTGGCGGGATTCCGAGCAGGAGCTTCGGATAACAGGAGCAGAGCGTGCAAACGACGATGTTGTGCACGTCCGGCGTATTCTCCACCGTACGGAAATCGGCCAGGCTGCCGATGTCGATCCCAAGCTCAGTGAGCGCGGAGCGTGTGTTTTCGAGCAGGCGCGCCTTGAAGGCCGGATCGACCCAGGCACGCGCGACGACCTTTGCCCCGAGGGCCGGCGTGCGGCTGTCCATCAGGTCGACCTGAGCACTGATCTCATCGGCCGTGAGCACACCTTTTTCGATCAGCAGATCCCGAACCGCCTGCTCGAGCACCTCGTAAGGTGAGGCCGGATCGGCATCGTGATCGCGTTGCGGAGGGTGGCGATGCGGCTGGCCATCGCCGTGGTGATGATGGTCGTGGTCATGGTCGTGATCATGATCGTTATGTGGCGGCATGGCTGTCGCTCCTTGCCGCGCCATCGGCCCCAATGAGCCAATGCTCGTAGATATCGGCCTCGAGTTGGTCCTGCGACCGCCCGGAGTATCCGGTCCAGAGATCGGATTGCCGGAAGCGCACCTTGTAGAGCACCTGCCGGGGAAGGCCCGGCTTGTGGT
>JAEVZQ010000213.1 GCA_023392135.1 Pseudomonadota bacterium
ACCACAACGCCTTCAATGCCACGCCTCTAGCGGTGCTGAATATCGCCCGGGACAGCATGGCTGCGATGGGATTTTCTCCGGCAACCCGCGTATTCGAGGCCGCAGGCACAGGCGCCTGCATCATCACGGACGCCTGGGAAGGGATCGAGCTTTTCCTGAAGCCAGGAGAGGAAATTCTCGTTGCAAGGGACGGTAAAGACGTCGCCGCCTACCTCGAAACGCTCACCCTCGATCGGGCGCGAGAGATCGGCCGCGCCGCACTGGCCCGCGTAAAGTCTGAGCACACCTATGAGCTGCGGGCGGCACAGGTGGATTCAATTCTGCGCCGGATCGCTTCGGAGAAAACTGCGAATGGGAGATGAATGTGGGAAGTGGTCCGCTGCGGATCGTCGTTTTGGGGCTTAGTCTTTCGTCGAGTTGGGGCAACGGGCATGCCACTACCTATCGAGCTCTTTTGAAGGCGCTTTCAGCACGCGGTCACGATATTCTGTTTCTGGAACGCGACGTCCCCTGGTACGCCAGCACCCGTGATCTGCCATCCCCGGATTACTGCACGCTCGACCTTTACTCGAGCCTTGCGGACCTGGAGCGCCGCAGGAATGAGATCGCGTCTGCCGACCTTGTCGTCGTCGGCTCCTATGTGCCCGAGGGGATTGCAGTCGGCCGGTTCGTGCAGGCGACCGCACGCGGCATAACCGCTTTCTACGATATTGATACGCCGGTGACCCTCGCAGCCCTTGAAGCGGGTGAATGCAATTATCTGTCGGAGCCGATCATCGGCGCATACGATCTCTATCTTTCATTTACCGGCGGACCCGTTCTCGATCACATCGAAAGACGTTACGGCGTTCCTGCCGCCCGCGCTCTCTACTGCTCCGCAGACATCGATGCCTATGCTCCGTCTCCGAAGCCTTTCCGATGGGATCTGAGTTTTCTCGGCACCTATAGCGCCGACAGGCAAGCCGCCCTGCACCGGCTGCTCATCGAGCCCGCGCGACGTGCGCCGCACCTCCGGTTTGCGCTTGCTGGCCCACAGTACCCGAACGATATCCTCTGGCCGGAAAACGTCGAGCGTATCGATCATGTGCCGCCCGATCAGCACCCGGTTTTTTATTCCGCAAGCCGGTTCACGCTGAATGTCACGCGCGGCGAAATGGTGCATGCGGGATATAGTCCGAGCGTACGGCTTTTCGAAGCGGCAGCCACCGGAACAGCGATCATTTCGGACGCCTGGCCGGGGCTCGACACGATCTTTCAGCCGGATCGCGAGATCATCATAGCCATTCGTCCCGAAGACGTGCTCGCGGCATTGCTCAGCATACCTGGATCACGCCGGCGGCGTCTCGCACAAGCTGCGAGAAGGCGCGTTCTCGCCAATCACAGTGCGGAACGCCGCGCAATCGAGCTTGAAACCTACCTGGGGGAAATCGCGCGGGAGCGAATACAGCCAGCCCCGAGTGTCCCGATTTCGAAGTTCGCTTGAGTTCGCGGCTTGGCTCGAGAGCGAACTTCGGCATCAGAAGGGACACTGCCTTCATTGACTTGCTAGTGTGATTCAGAGCTCGCACCCCCTCCGCCAGTGTGGCGAATTTCTCGATCATCACACTAGCGAACTCGCCCGTTCGAGCGCGCGTTGACTCTGCATTGCACGCGCTCGTCCAGCGATCCGAAACCGGATTCAGAGTTGCGCGTTGCAGATCAGGACGCTGACGGGTCTCGCCTGAAGACGTAAACAGACCGGAGTGGATCTCGATGAGTAGCGCAAAGGGCAAGCTCGTCCTCGTGGCGGGAGGGGCGGGTTTCCTGGGATCGCATCTTTGCGATGCCCTCATTGCCGACGGCGCACGCGTTGTCTGCCTCGATAATCTGAAAACGGGAAAAATCGAGAACCTGCAGCATCTGCAGCGGGCGTCCCGCTTCTCACTGATCGAGGCCGATATTTGCGATGAGCTGCCCTCGTCGCTCTCATCCCGGCGGCGGCGTATCGATGCCATTTTCAACCTGGCCTGCTCCGCTTCGCCGCCGCACTATCAGGCCGATCCCGTCCACACGCTGATGACCAGTGTTCTGGGCTCGCGCAATCTCCTTGAGCTTGCCGCGCAGACGAATGCCCGTTTTCTGCTCGCTTCGACGAGCGAGGTTTACGGCGATCCGGAGGTGCATCCGCAGACAGAGCGCTACTGGGGCAATGTCAATCCGACAGGCCCGCGCGCTTGCTACGACGAGGGCAAGCGGGCGGCCGAGGCCCTGACCTACGACTACGCGAGGGGCAAGAGCGCCTCCGTGCGCGTAGCGAGGATCTTCAATACCTATGGGCCACGGATGCGCGCGGATGATGGGCGCGTGGTTTCCAACATCGTCTGCCAGGCGCTCTCCGGGCGCGATGTCACCATCTACGGCGACGGCCAGCAGACCCGTTCTTTCTGCTATGTGGCCGACCTCGTGGAAGGGCTTCAGCGGCTGATGTGGCTGCCCGGCCCCATGCTCGGGCCGGTCAACCTCGGCAACCCCGCAGAGGTGCGCGTCACCGAGCTGGCCCGGCGCGTCATCGCGATGACCGGCACGAAGTCCCGCATCACTATGCGGCCTTTGCCGATCGACGACCCGCGCCGCCGTCGGCCGGATATCTCGCTGGCCCGCGCTTTGCTCGGGTGGGCGCCACGGGTGAGCCTCGAGGAGGGCCTCACCGAAACGATTGCGTGGTTCTCCCGGGCCAACGGGGCCAGCCTTCGTGAGCGGCCAGCGCGGCCCGTCACCGCCAATGGAAGCGCCGGGTCCTCCGCCGTGCTGTTGCCGTCAGCTGCAGCCCGCAGTCGCGCCTGAAGCCAAGCTCCCTACCCCTGCGGCCTCTCGCAGCGTACCGGAACTGCCGGTTTTCTTCCCGGTTTGCTTCTCCGTACATAACAGGATCAACGGGTATGGTTGCGGACACCAGCGTGCGCGCAGCGGCGCGTCGGCTTGGGCTCAAGTATCTCTCGCCAGAATCAGGCCCGATCAGGCGGCGAAAGCACGGCAAAGGCTTTTCTTACATCGACCAGGAGGGAAACCTCGTCCGGGAGCCGCAGGTGCGTGCGCGCATTCAGCGGCTCGTTATCCCGCCAGCATGGGAGGATGTGCGCATTGCGGCAGATCCCATGGCGCACATCCAGGCCGTCGGGCGGGACGAGGCCGGGCGCACGCAATACATCTATCACGAGCTCTGGGCGCGACTGCGCGAGGAGCGCAAGGCCAAGCGGCTCGCCGAGTTCGCCAAGGCGCTGCCGGCGATCCGCCGGAGCGTCAAGCGGGACCTCTCACGGCGGACCGGCTCCTACGAGCTTGCTGTCGCGGCCTGCGTGGCGTTGATCGACGAAACCGCGATCCGCGTCGGCGAGCAGGTGCATCTGAAGCGCACCGGTGCGCGTGGTGCCACGACACTGCGACACCAGCACGTCCGGATCGAGGGCGAACGCATCCTGCTCTGCTTTCCCGCGAAAGGCGGAAAGGAGCGCCACGCCGAGGTTGCCGCGAAGCGCCTTGCCAATGCCTTGCAGCGATTGAAGCGCCTGCGTTCGCGGCGGCTCTTCTGCTATCGGGGGCAGTCGGGCACACTCACCTGCGTCACGGCGCGGGACATCAACACCTATCTCTCCTCCATTTCCGGGCGACGCGTGAGCGCGAAGGACTTCCGGACCTTCCACGCGACGGCCCTCGCCGGGGACCGCCTGGCTGCGCTCACACCAGAGCACTCCGACCGTAAGCGCAACAGCCAGATCGTCTCCGTCGTCAAAGAGGTGGCGGAGATGCTTGGCAACACGGTCACCATCGCGCGCAAGAGC
>JAEVZQ010000315.1 GCA_023392135.1 Pseudomonadota bacterium
GTCCCGGGCAGTGCTCGTGCGCAAGATGGGCGCTTACGGCCTGCCCGGCGCGCTCCGAGTAACGATAGGCACGGAATCCGAGAACCGCGCTGTCGTCGAGGCGCTCAGCGCCTTCACGGCGGGGGCGGCGCGATGACCGGCCCGTTGTTTCAGCGGGTCGCCCTGATCGGGATCGGGCTCATCGGCTCCTCGATCAGCCATGCCCTGCGCCGGCGTGGGCTTGCGCAAACAATCGTCGGCAGCGCCAGGACGGAGGCGACTCGGGCAACGGCCCTGAGATTGGGCCTGGTCTCGGCTGCGTACGAGAGCCCGGCCGATGCGGTGAAAGGGGCCGATCTCGTAATCCTCTGCGTGCCGGTCGGCGCTTACGGTGATGTCGCTCGGCAGATCGCGCCACAATTGGCGCGAGGGGCTATTCTGACCGACGTGGGATCGGTCAAGGGCGCTGTCGTGCGCGACGTCGCCCCGCACGTGCCGGAGGGCGTGCACTTCATTCCTGGCCACCCTATCGCGGGAACGGAGCATTCCGGCCCCGAGGCGGGTTTTGCCGAATTGTTCGACAACCGCTGGTGCATCCTGACACCGACCAATGGGGCAGATCCGGATGCGGTGACGCGGCTGCAGCGCCTGTGGGAAGCCATCGGCAGCAACGTCGAGATCATGACCGCAGAGCACCACGACATGGTGCTCGCCATCACCAGCCACGTGCCGCACCTCATTGCCTACAACATCGTCAACACGGCCGCTCACCTGGAGCGGGTGACCGACAGCGAGGTCATCAAGTTCTCCGCTGGCGGCTTTCGCGACTTCACGCGCATCGCATCTTCGGACCCGACGATGTGGCGCGACGTATTCCTCAACAACAAGGAAGCGGTGCTGGAGATGCTCGGACGGTTCACCGAGGATCTGACAGCTCTTCAACGCGCCATTCGCTACGCCGAGGGCGACAGGCTCTTCGAGCTCTTCTCAGCGGCACGCGCTATCCGCCGCGGGATCATCCAGGCCGGACAGGATACGCCGGCGCCGGACTTCGGGCGCCAGCAGGCAAAGGCGACGCTCAGCGGAGGCGGCTCGCAGTCGTGACCGAGGCCGGGCCAAGCAAGGGGACCCACGACCTGTGGGTGTTCGGCTACGGATCACTCATGTGGCGGCCGGGGTTCCAGTTCGAGGAGGCCCGGCGCGCGACACTTGTCGGCTACCGCCGCTGCTTCTGCCTGTACTCCACGCATCACAGGGGAAACGAGGACCGCCCCGGCCTCGTGCTGGGCCTCGACCGCGGAGGTACGTGCCGCGGTCTGGCGTTCCGCGTGGCTCCAGAGCGCCGGCTGGAAACGCTCGAGTATCTGGCGGCGCGTGAGCAGATCAGCGGAGCATACAGGGACACCCTCGCGCCGGTCACGCTCAAGGGCGAGCCACGCCAGGAAGTGTTTGCTCTCGCCTACATCATCGAGCGACGGCATCCCAGCTATACGGGCCGTCTGAGCCTTGCCGAGCAGGCAAGACTGATCCGCGGCGCACGCGGACTCTCCGGCCCCAATCTCGACTATCTCATCAACACGCTGGCCCATCTCGACAGCCTCGGCATCCATGAGCCGGAGCTCAGCCGCCTGCTGGGCGTGATCGGGGCTCATTTCGCACGCGGTAATTTCGGAAATGGCAGCAGCACCGGCGCGGCAGCCCTGCTGAAGATCTGCCACCGCTTACCGGTCGACGCACCGCGCCTGAAGCTGGGAGAGCGGCGGCGATTCATCCACCGCCGGCAGATCTCGGCCTGGGCGGCGCGCAGCCGTTCGACGTAGGACAGCTCGGGCCTGAAGCGCCTCAGTGCCGCATAGATGATGTCCGCTCGGCGCTGAGCTCGGAAAAATGCGCCGTGCGAAGGTCCAGCTCGACCCGGCGGCGCTCGTGCGCGCTGTCGGCGAGAAAGTGGACGTGGACCTGGTTGGCCCCGAGCTGCGCGCCACGGTGGCGGATTTCGGCAAGATTGAGGGATGAGGCGTCATGCTCGGTACGGCCGATCCGCAAGACGGTACGGCGCCCGTTGCCATCGCAACGCACCAGCATGTAAACGGCTTTGGGAAGCTCCGGACAGCCGATCAGGCTGAAAACGGAGTGTACGTAGCGCTGACCCGAAGCGCCGGCCCAGAACTGAAACTGCTGGGCAGCCGGTTCATTCAGAAGCTCATGACCCGGTAAGGCAGCTGCCGCTCTGGCGGCAGCAATCTGTGACAGCTCGACAATACGCGCACTCATGCTTCAAACCCTTCGGCGCCTTACACTGCCGTTATCACCGGACTGTAGTGAACGTGACGTGTATTTTCAGCAGAAGTTGGGCCCAATCGCAGACTTTTGACGGCGTTGTGAAGATGAAATGTGTTCCTGTACAGCAATGAAACGGCCATGCGCTCGCCTGGTTCCCCGGCTGCGAAATCCGGTCGGCGAGTGGTGACCAATTCACGAATAGCCGCATAGCATCAACGGCTGAACAATTGGTAATCGGCCATTAGTCGAAAGCGCCTTTGACACGCGCGGAACTGGACGGCGGGAGACGCGCTATCCGCAGCGCGAGTATCCGCAGTCCCGGCACACCCAACAGCCTTCTTCCCGCACGAAAGCAAGCGAGTTGCAGCGCGGACAGGAGCGGATGCGCTGACCAGCGCTGGCCCCAAGATTGGCCGTACCGCCAAAGCTCGGGCCGCTCTCTACTTCTGCGCCCGCTTGCTTCAGCTCGAGAAGCGGAGCGATGCCTTCACCGCGCTGGAGAAAGCCGGTCCGCAACATGTGGGTCTCGATCACGCCGCCAATTGCGGCGAGCAGGCTCGGCACATAGCGCCCGCCCATCCATTGCCCGCCCTGCGGGTCGAAAACGGCCTTGAGCTCGTCGACGACGAAGCTGACGTCGCCGCCGCGCCGGAAAACGGCACTTATCATACGGGTGAGCGCCACCGTCCAAGCATAATGCTCGAGATTGCGCGTATTGATGAAAATCTCGAACGGACGGCGCCGGCCATCCTGTTCGATGTCATTGATCGTGATGTAGATGGCGTGATCGCTGCCGGGCCATTTCAGCTTATAGGTGAACCCGGCAAGCGCAGGCTCGCGCTCCAGCGGCTTCGCCATATAGACGATGCCATCCTCGCTGCGCGATAGCTGCCGCTGGATGACTGCCGCGTCCAGATTGCCGGGCTCCTTCGATCTCCGCGCGCGTTCTTCCGCTCCAGCTTTCGGCTCCTCCGCCATCGTGCGGCTGGAGAGCACGGCACCCGTGACCGGGTTCGGACGAAACGTCGTGCAGCCTTTAAGGCCGAGATCATAGGCATCGAGATAGACGTTCTGGAATTCCTCGAAGCTCATGGCGGTGGGGCAATTGATCGTCTTGGAAATCGAGCTGTCCACGTGGCGCTGAAGCGCGGCCTGTATCTCGAGATGGGCGGACGGCGGCAACTCGGCGGTGGTCACGAACGAATCCGGAAGCGGGACCGAATCTCCAAAGCGGGCGCGGAACACCGCGTGCGCGTAATCCTCCACCATCATCTCGCGGTGGCTGCCATCCCGCTCCAGGACGCGGCGCTTGTAGAGGAAGTCGAAAACCGGCTCGACACCGCTCGAGACGTTTCCGGCCAGCAGCGAAATCGTCCCTGTCGGCGCAATCGAGGTGAGGCAACCATTGCGGATCCCGTTGGCAGCAATGGCCTGGCGCACCTCGGGCGCCAGTCGCGCAACACCCGGACGCGCCAGGAACTTCTCCGCATCGTAAAGGGGAAAGGCGCCCTTCTCAGCCGCAAGCTCGGCGCTCGCCAGGTAAGCCGCCCGCTGCACATGCGCCATCCAGGTCTCGGCCAAAGCCAAGGCCCGCGGCGAGCCATACCGCGCCCCGGCGAAGATCAGCGCATCCGCGAGCCCCGTCACTCCCAAGCCGATGCGCCGCTTGGCGATGGCCTCCTTGCGTTGTGCTTCAAGCGGGTAGTTGGATGCGTCGACGATGGCATCGAGCAGTCGGACCGCGATACGCACCCGTTCTTCGAGCCGAGTAAGATCGATGTCGGCACCCGCTTCGAATGGCCTGTCGATCAGCCGGGCCAGATTGATCGAGCCGAGGAGGCAGGCTCCATACGGTGGCAGTGGCTGCTCTCCGCAGGGATTGGTGGCGTAGATCTGCTCGCAGTAGGCGAGATTGTTCTGGTCGTTGATGCGGTCGATGAAAATGACGCCCGGCTCTGCGTACTCGTACGTGGCGCGCATGATGCGCTCCCACAGGTCACGCGCCCTGATCGTGCGGTACACGCGACCTGCGAACACGAGGTCCCAGGGCCGGTCCTCGCGCACCGCGTTGACGAACCCGTCCGTTATCAGCACCGACAGATTGAAATTGCGCAGGCGGTTAGGGTCGGACTTCGCCGCCACGAACGCCTCGATGTCAGGGTGATCGCACCTGAGCGTCGCCATCATCGCGCCGCGCCGTGCGCCAGCCGACATGATGGTGCGGCACATCGAATCCCAGACGTCCATGAAGCTGACGGGGCCCGAGGCATCCGCCCCGATGCTTTTGACGAGCGCCCCCTTCGGGCGGAGGGTGGAGAAATCGTGCCCGATGCCGCCGCCCTGCTGCATCGTCAGCGCCGCTTCCTTGACGTTCTCGAAAATCGAGCTGAGGTCGTCCTCGATCCGGCCCATCACGAAGCAGTTGAAGAGCGTTACCTGCCGGCCGCTGGCAGCACCGGCTATGATGCGGCCCGCCGGCAGAAACTCGAAGCCGGCCAGCGCCTCGAAGTATCGCTCTGCCCAGCGCCCGCGTGCCTTCTTGCCGCCCTTCTCGACGGAAGCTGCCGTCCGCGCAACCCTGCGGAACGTGTCTTCCAGGGTGCGGTCGACCGGCTCACCGTCCGCCGACTTCAGCCGGTACTTCTGGTGCCAGATGTGCTCCGAGATCGGGCTGATGCTGAACGGGTCTGGATGCATGACGCACTCCGCTTGGACCCCGTGAGATTAGCCGGCTCGCCCGCTCACGTCAATTCTTTGTTCCACTAATGTTCTTGTTTTGTGTTTGCCAGTTCGAGCGCGGCAGGTGGCGGATGAGGCGCCTCGGCGGCTTCTTCAATCAGGCGAGCGCACGCCGCCTCAATCCGCTCGACGAGCAACGCCTTGAACTTAGTTCGTTCCAGACCCGGACCAATCGGCTCGAGGATCTCGACGACGATCGTCCCCGGATGCCGCTTCAGGCTGCGCCGCGGCCAGAACAGGCCAGAGTTGAGCGCCAGTGGAACACAGGGGACGCCGAGGGCCTCGTAAAGAAGTGTCAGGCCGGGTTTGTAGTCCGGCGGCGCACCGGGCGGCCTCCGCGTGCCCTCCGGGAACACCAGGATCTCCCGGCCGGCCTCGGCCCGCGCGCGCGCCTCCTGCAACATCTCGCGCAATGCAACTCCCCCGGCGGTGCGCCGGACGGCGATCATGCCGAACTTGCGCGAAAACCAGCCGTAAAATGGTATGCGCATCAGCTCCGCCTTCATCACCAGTGCGGGATCGCGAAACAGCGGGATGAGGGCGAACGTATCCCACGCGGACTGATGCTTGGCTGCGACCAGGATAGGCCCCGCCGGCAGGCGTTCCAGCCCCCTCACCTCCATGCGCGTGCCGACGATCGCGCTGAGCAGCCAGACGCTCACCCTGGCGTGCAGCTTCAGGGCCCACATGGCCCACGAGCGCGGGCCAAGGAGGAGCGGGCTGCCGATCAGCAGGAAAAGGGCCGTGTTGACGTAAAAGACAGCTACGAAGACGAGAGAGCGCAGCATCGCTGAGACTTCTTCCGGGGGATCACGAGCGGCTGGACGGCTCCGCCGTCGCGAGGGCTCTGGGCTCCATTCGATCGACCAGCCGAACGACGCCATAACGCGCCGCGGAGGGCAGGAACTTCAAGTACTCTGCCACGAGCAGACGAATGAGCCCCGGGCTTTTCCACCAATTCCCATTGCGAAATGGACCGCCGACGACCGGATAGGGAATGAGCTTGATGTCCGGCATGACCCGTCCGAGCTCGACCAGGCTGCGCGGCATGTGATAGCTCGACGTCACCACGATCAGGGTCGAGAAGCCGTGTTTTCTCGCCCAGGCTTGCGTCTCCTCAGCATTGCCGATCGTGTCCTGGGCCTCGTAGCCGAGATCGACACAGCAGTCGAAAATCCGCTCGCCGAGACCTGTCAGCTGCCGAATCTCCTCGCTGGTCGTCTGGCGGTTGACACCGGTCACTAACAGCCTTTTGCCCAATCCCTTCGCCAGAAGCTGGCCGGCGACCGAAATGCGGCGCTGCGTACCGGTGAGCGCAACGACGCCGTCTGCCTTCTGGGATGGAAGAGCAGCGGGCTGCGTGGCCGATTGGGCGAAGAGGACGAAGCCACCCAGGAGGGCCGCCACGGGAACGCTCAACCCGAACCCCAATCGCCATGCTCGCCGCATCATCGCCATCAAGACACGTCCAATGCCCGCCGGCTCCGTGCACCGGCTTATCGGGCCTCCCCCTGTCGCGATGCAACCTAATCCATTCAGCCGAGAAAGCGATCGCCACTGCGGCATGGATGGATCTTGGCTGACGTCGCCGTTACCAGGCCGTTACTGGCGCGCATGCAGGATGCGGTAAACACCGAAGCGCGACGTCAGCATGCACAAACCGGCAATCACGACGACAACGAAGCCGAGCAGAACGTAGCCCGGCGTATCCAGCACTCCCGCGCCGACCAGGCGCCGCATCTCAGCAATTGTTACCGTTCCCCCGCCGAGCAGTTCCATCATGGCCGGCATCGTGAAGAACACGGCCATCGCGCAAATGGCACCGACGAGGCCGGCACGAATCCCGAGCGACAAAAAGTGGCGCTCGAACTCACGTGCGATGAAGCGGTCGGTTGCGCCCACCAGATGCAGCACCTCGACGATCTCGCGGTTGGACGACATCGCGCTACGCGTTGCGGAGATTATGATCGCGGTGGTCGCGGAGGCCACCAGCAGCAGAATGGCGAGACCGCCGAGCGCGAACGAGCGCGTCACGGTGCGGATCTGTTGCTGCCAGTGGCGATGATCATCGAGCGTGACGCCCTTGAACTGTGTGGATAGAGTTTTCCGCAAGGCGGGGATATCGGGCGGATTGGTGCGGTCGAGCTCCAGTGCGATGAGCCGCGGCACCGGCAGGGTGCTCAGAACGTCGAGCTGGCCGAGCCAGGGCTCGAGCAGGGAATTCGATTCAGCGACGCTCAAGGCCCGCGCCCCACGCACGCCTGGTTGTCGGTTGAGGAACGCCACCACGTCGTTGAGCGCACCTTCCATGTTCGGGATGTCGTTCGGCTCGAGCTGGACCGTCACCTCGCTGGCGATGTCCCTCAGCCAGGCCGCCGCAGACTGGTTGATCATGTAAACAGCGCCTGCGGTCAGGCAGGCGAAGAAGCACATGATCGAGACGACCAGGGTGAGGGAGCGGCCCGTTACCGAGCCCGCAGGCACGATGGGCGTGGTCGCCGGATCGCGATTGACCACTCTCGCCGGCGCGTACGTTTCCCGGCGCATCGAGACGGTCGGGCTCTGCGTCACCGGCTCGAATTGGGACAACTGGGGCGGCCCGGTCGGCGCGTCGGCTAATTCATAGCCGCCGAGGTCGGCGCGGCCGGGTGCGGGCCCGAAGCGGGACGAGGCCGCCGGTCTGTCATACGATCCTGACATGCCCCTCGTGCAGCTCCAGACGCGGCGCCTTGTACTGCCGCATCAATTGATGATCGTGGGTAGCGATGACGACAGACGTCCCGAGGCGGTTCAGCTCGATGAAGAGCCTGAGCAGCCTGCGCGCCATCTGCGGGTCGACGTTGCCGGTGGGCTCGTCGGCCAGCAGCAGCTCGGGCTTGCCGATGACAGCGCGCGCGATGGCCGCGCGCTGTTTCTCACCGCCCGACAGCACCGACGGGAACGCATGCATCCGCTCACCGAGCCCCACCCACTGCAGCAGATCGGTGACATCCTCCTTGTAGTCGGAAATCCGCTTGCCGACCACCCGCAGCGGGAGGGCGACGTTCTCCCAGGTCGTGAGATGATCGAGGAGCCGGAAGTCCTGGAAGACGATGCCGATCCGCCGCCTGAGCTGCGCCCGGCGCGACGGCGTGATGCGGCCGACCTCCTGATCGAAAATCTGGAGCTGGCCGCGTGTCGGCGTCAGCGACAGGAACAGCAGCCTGAGAAGTGAGCTTTTACCCGCGCCGGACGGCCCCGTGAGGAAGTGGAATGAGCCAGGCTTCAGGTGAAAGTTCACCTCGCGCAGCACCTCCGGTCCCCGCCCGTACTTCAGCCCGACATTCTCCAACCGGATCACGGCTCGCCCACCCCCGGGATTCTCGTGCGGCCACCTTTATGCGGAAAGCACCGGAGCTGATCAATCGCAGGAATGTGGCGGGCTCGTGTATTCTGGCCTACGGCACTGC
>JAEVZQ010000351.1 GCA_023392135.1 Pseudomonadota bacterium
ATCCTGGACAGCTCGCTGCGGCGTGTCCTCGGTTCCGCTTCCTTTGCTGATGCCGTGCGTGACCGGCGTGCTCAGCTCATGAATCTCATCCAGAAGCAGGTCAATGCCGAGGCCAAGGATTTCGGCATCGAGGTCGTCGACGTCCGCACCAAGCGGGTCGATCTGCCACCGCAGAACTCGGCTTCGGTTTACGAGCGCATGAAGACGGACCGGCAGCGCGAGGCTGCGGAGTTCCGCGCGCGCGGTGAAGAGGCAGCGCGCCGCATTCGGGCCGAAGCCGACCGGCAGGTCGCCGTGATGAAGGCGGAAGCGGAGCGTGACGCACGGCGCCTGAAGGGCGAGGGCGATGCCGAGCGGGCCCGGATCTCCAACGAAGCCTTCAACCAGGATCCGGAATTCTACCAGTTCCTGCGCTCCATGGAGGCGTACGAGACGGCCCTGCGGCGTGGCGATACGCGTATGGTGATCTCGCCGGAATCGCCGACGTTCCGCGACTTCTTCCGATTCTTCTCCGAGTCGATCACGCCGGCGGCCAAAGCTTCCGGCGTTACAGGAACGGTGACACCGAACATCGCGTTGCCACAACAATGAGCGATCTCGCTGTGGCCCTCGGTCTCGTTTTGGTGATCGAGGGACTTCTTTGGGCTGCCGCTCCCGATTTCGCGGTTCGCCTGCTGAATGCCGCAGCGGAAGCCTCGCCGCAGGCGTTGAGAACCGCAGGTCTGACAGCCGTCGCGGGCGGCGTGTTCATCGTCTGGCTCGTGCGCGGTTGAAGTCAGCGGCCCCCGCGTTGACTGGCAGGCGCCGGGGTCGAACGATGAGTTAACGCCGCCTCGCTAGAAGTGCGAGGCGGCGGATGTTGTGTGCGCATGACGGTCGAAAGGACACGTGTGATGACGGCCCTGGCGCAGGTGAGAGATGTGAGGCTCGTGCGCACTCTCGCCGGGTTGATCTTTTCGCTCACCCTGGTGGCCTTCACGAGCATCTCGGAAGCCCGCGGACCACAATCCGTCGCCGATACTGCGGAAGAGTTGATCGACGCCGTCGTCAATATTTCCACCACCCAGACCTTGAAGACCCCCGAGGGCACGCCTTTGCCCCGCGTCCCCGACGGCTCGCCATTCGAGGATCTGTTCGAGGACTTCTTCAACAAGAAAGGTGCAAGCCCACATCGCGACCGCCGCGTCTCATCACTCGGGTCCGGGTTCGTGATCGATGGGAAAGAGGGTCTGATCGTCACCAACACGCACGTGATCGAGGGCGCGGACGAGATCGTCGTCAACTTCGCCGACGGCTCGCGCCTCAAGGTCGACAAGGTCGTCGGCAAGGACGGCAAGACCGATCTGGCACTCCTCAAGGTCACGCCGAGAAAGCCGCTCAAAGAAGTAAAATTCGGGCCGTCCGAAGGGATCAGGGTCGGTGACTGGGTGATGGCGATCGGAAACCCGTTCGGCCTCGGCGGCTCCGTGACGGTCGGCATCATTTCGGCCAAGGCTCGTGACATCAACTCGGGGCCGTATGACGACTATCTGCAGACGGCCGCCGCGATCAACAAGGGCAACTCGGGCGGTCCGCTGTTCAACATGGCCGGCGAGGTCGTCGGCATCAACACAGCGATCATCTCCCCGACAGGTGGCTCGATCGGCATTGGCTTTGCGGTGCCCTCAGACATCGCGATGCCGGTCATCGAACAGCTCCGGCTCTACGGTGAGACGCGTCGCGGCTGGCTCGGCGTTCGCATTCAGACCGTCAGCGAGGATGTCGCCGAGTCGCTGGGCGTGCCCCCGAACACCGGCGCCCTGGTGGCAGGGATCTCGCCGGAGAGCCCGGCAGCAACGGCCGGTATCGAATCGGGCGACGTCATCACCAAGTTCGATGGCAAAGAGGTGACGAGCATGCGCGGCCTGCCGCGCATCGTGGCGCAGACTCCCATCGGCAAGACCGTGCCGGTCGAGATCATGCGCAAAGGCGAAAAGAAAAATCTCGAGGTCGTGGTTGGCCGGCTCAGCGAGGACGAGGATGCCGCCGAAAAGCCCGAGACCCCGACGACGCGCGGCGATGTGCCGGCCAAGCCGGGCCAGGGGCTGATCGGGTTGAAAGTTACGCCTCTTACGGACGAACTCCGGCGCAAGAACGGCATCGACAAGAAGATCAAGGGCCTGCTCGTGACCGAGGTCGACCGGGACAGCCCGGCCGCCGAGAAGGGCGTGAGAACCGGGGACGTCATCGTCGAGGCGGCCCAGGAGCACGTCGCCAGTGCCGACGATCTTGCAAAAAGCATCGACAAGGTCCGCAAGTCGGGCCGGAAGGCGGTGCTGCTGCGCCTCGAGGACGGCAAGGGCGACATGCGCTTCGTTGCGGTCCCGATCGACTGACGAGCCCGTCTAAATTCTGCGCAGGTGAGCGGGTAGACTGACAGGTCTAACTGCCGCGGTCTCGCGCGCCTGCGCTCGACACGCGGGGCGACATGCCGCTGGCGCCGCTTTGCGGCTGGCGCTAAGACATGCAACCCCTTCCAAACCGGTGGAGATGACCAATTTGTCCGAAAATCGCAGCCTTCTGAGCACGATTGCGGATTTCATCGCGCCCGTTCATCGCGACGGCCATAAGTTCGTGGCGATCGGCCTGGGCGTCACGCTTCTGTTCTTCCTCATCTGGCCCCCGTTGGGATGGGTGTTCGCCGTCATCACGGCCTGGGTGGTCTACTTCTTCCGCGATCCCGACCGGGTCACGCCCCTGCGGGAAGGGCTCGTCATAGCGCCCGCCGATGGCAGGATCAGCGCAATCGAGCGCGCTCGCCCGCCGCAGGAGCTGGGGCTCGGCGAAGAGCCCCGGACACGGATCTCGATTTTCCTGTCCGTGTTCGACGTGCACGTGAACCGATCGCCCGTCGCGGGGCGCATCACACGGTCCGTCTACACGCCGGGTGCCTTTTTCAATGCTGAGCTCGACAAAGCCAGCGAGGAAAACGAGCGGCGCGCCCTCGTCATCATGATGCCTTCGGGCAGCGAAGTCGGCGTAGTGCAGATCGCCGGGCTGGTGGCGCGACGCATCTTAACGTTCGCCAGCGAGGGCGATACCGTCGGCGTCGGCCAGCGGTTCGGCCTCATCCGCTTCGGCTCGCGCGTCGATGTCTATCTGCCACCCGACGGCCGGCCCCTCGTCGCCGTAGGGCAGCGGGCCATCGCCGGCGAAACGGTCCTTGCCGATCTGAGATCCGATGAGCCGGAGCGCGAGGCGCGCCGGAGCTGAGCGGACTGGATGGGACGGGACGGGACGCGCAGCTGATCGCCAGGCCGCCGACGGGAGCAAACCTGATGGACCCACTCTTGACGAGGCTTGAAGAAGAGACCCGCAGGCGCAGACGCCGCGCGATCTTCAAGTACAGGCAAGTTCCTGTCCGTCTGCTCGTTCCGAACTTCTTCACGCTCCTCGGGTTGTGCGCGGGGCTGACCGCCATTAGC